>CAJONO010000084.1 GCA_905235905.1 uncultured Prevotella sp. | reverse complement strand
TGATCGTGACTTCAGAGGCAATCGTAATTCTAAGGGTGATCGTGACTTCAGAGGTGATCGTGACTTCAGAGGTGATCGTGACTTCAGGAGAAGTCGAGGCTCAAAGGATTCGAAGTTCGAAAAGGGACTGAGGGATGGTCAGAACAAAGGCGGACATGAGCGGTTCGACCGTAGTGGCGGAAAAAAGCAATACAAGAGTCGGAATAAGTTCGACCGCGACAATCATAGATTTGAGCGCAATAATAACTATGACAACGATGAAGATTAAGTGTTTGTTGGCCTTGCTGATGTTTTGTGCCGTGCCGATGATGGAGATGGATGCTCAGAAGAAACTGTTTACGCTCGAAGACCTCAACTTCGGCGGCAGGAACTATCACAACCTGCGTCCTCAGAACCTTTTCCTGACGTGGTGGGGCGACCAGCTCATGTATCAGGATGCCGAAGAGGGTGGCACCATCAATGCCAAGGGACAGAAGAAAGCCCTGTTCCACTTGAGCGAACTGGGCGAAGACTGGCACTCGGCTATGGAGGCAACCTATCCCTATGCCAATGAGCCGTTAGTGCTCTTGCAAAATAGTTCCATGCGTGTGCTCTATGACTTCCAGCGCAAGACTGTTGTGTGGAGGCAGGATTGCAAGAATGAGAAGAATAGTCATTGGAGTAAAAATTCCAAGGCTGTTGCTTATACGAATGATTATCAGCTGTTTATAAATTACAACGGGGAAACCGTCAAGCTCACTGGCGACGGTTCTCGTGAGATAGTCTACGGTGAAGCCGTACACCGCAATGAGTTTGGAATCGTGGATGGCATGTTCTGGAGTCCCGACGGCAAGCGGCTGGCTTTTTATCGGATGGATCAGTCGATGGTGACCGACTATCCGCAGGTCAGCATTGACCCTCGTGTGGCCGAGTTGGAACCCGATAAATATCCCATGGCAGGCATGACGTCTCACAAGGTGACCGTAGGCATTTATGATTTGGATGCCCGGCGCATGGTCTATTTGCAGACGGGCGACCCAACCGACCGCTATTTCACTAATATAGCTTGGAGTCCCGACTCGAAAACGGTCTTCATGCAGGAACTGAACCGCGACCAGAACGACTGCCGTCTCGTGAGCTACGATGCCCAGACGGGACAGCGGCTGGCAGAGCTTTACCGTGAGACGAGCGACAAGTATGTAGAGCCGATGCATGCCATCGAGTTCCTGCCATGGGACAATGGCCTGTTCATTATGCAGAGTCAGAAGGATGGCTATAACCACTTGTATTTGTTTAACACTAAGGGCGAACAGCTGAAGCAGATTACCAGTGGCCCTTGGGTGGTGCTTGATGTGCTTGGCTTCAACCAGAAGGAGAAGACGGTGATTATCGCCTCGAACGAGAAGAATCCCATCCAGCTTAATCTCTATGCCGTCAGTATAGAGACCGGCTATCGAACGCTGCTCGACAATGGTGAAGGGGTGCATCGCGGAAAACTCTCGCAATCAGGCCAGATGCTCTACGACAAGTACTCCACTCCCACAGTCCCAAACGGCATAGACCTTCAATATACCAGTACGAAGAGCCGATATGCGAAGCAGAAGCGAACAAATCTGCTCACGGCCCCAGATCCATGGGCAGATTACATACAGCCAGTCTTTGAGAGTGGAACCATCAAGGCTGCCGACGGGTTGACCGATCTCTACTGGCGTATGGTGAAACCTCATGATTTCGACCCTACAAAGCAATATCCTACTGTGGTCTATGTCTACGGTGGTCCTCACGCCCACAATGTTGACGCCTCTTGGCACTGGGCTTCGCGCTCTTGGGAAACCTATATGGCCCAGAAAGGCTATATCGTGTTTATCCTTGATAACCGAGGTTCAGAGAATCGTGGCCGTGATTTTGAACAGGTCACCTTCCGCCAGTTGGGACAGGTGGAGATGCAAGACCAGATGAAGGGTGTGGAGTTCCTGAAGACGCTTCCCTATGTCGATGCCAGTCGGCTGGGCGTACACGGCTGGTCCTATGGCGGCTACATGACCATATCGCTCATGACCAACCACCCCGATGTGTTCAAGGTGGGCGTGGCCGGCGGGCCTGTCATAGACTGGAAGTGGTACGAAGTGATGTATGGCGAACGCTATATGGACACGCCACAGACCAATCCCGAGGGCTATGCCAGAACGTCGCTCGTCAGTAAGGCAGGGCAGTTGAAGGGGAGGCTACAAATTATCATTGGCTATAACGACCCCACCGTGGTGCCACAGCATGCACTCTCGTTTCTCAAGGCATGTATAGAGGCTGGCACACAGCCCGACTTCTTTGTCTATCCGGGCGAAGGCCATAACATGGCGGGGCACAGCAGCGTTCATCTGCATGAGCGCATTACCCAGTACTTTGAAGACTATTTGAAATAGCGTAATAACGGCATAACGCAATAACGCAATAACGACATAACGCAATGAAAATATTACTTTTAGGCAGTGGCGGTCGCGAACACGCACTTGCATGGAAGATTGCTCAAAGTGAGCGAGTAGAAAAACTCTTTATTGCCCCAGGCAATGCAGGAACGGCAGACTGCGGTACGAACGTTCCCATGAAGGCCGACGACTTCGATGCCATCAAGAAATTTGTGGTGGCCGAGGGTATCGACATGGTGGTCGTTGGTCCTGAAGATCCGCTGGTAAAGGGCATCTACGACGAACTGAAGAACGACTCACTGACGAAGAATGTTCCCGTGATAGGTCCCTCGAAGGCAGGTGCCGTACTCGAAGGTTCGAAAGACTTTGCCAAGGGCTTCATGCATCGTCATCATATTCCCACGGCTCGCTACGAGACCTTCGACGGCGAACACGTGCAGGAAGGTTTAGCCTTTCTGGAAACGCTCGCCCCCCCCTACGTGCTCAAGGCCGACGGCCTCTGTGCCGGTAAGGGTGTGCTGATTCTCCCAACGCTGGAGGAAGCGAAGAAGGAACTCAAGGAAATGCTTGGCGGCATGTTTGGCAATGCTTCCAGCCGCGTGGTCATTGAGGAGTTCCTCAGTGGCATTGAGTGTTCCGTATTCGTGCTCACCGATGGCCGGCACTACAAGATTCTGCCTGAGGCTAAGGACTACAAGCGCATTGGTGAGGGCGACAAGGGGCTGAACACCGGTGGCATGGGCAGCGTGTCGCCCGTTCCTTTCGCCACAAAGGAGTGGATGCAGAAGGTGGACGACCGCATCATACGTCCGACGGTGGAAGGGCTGAAGGCTGAAGGCATCGACTATAAGGGCTTCATTTTCTTCGGCCTGATCAACGTGAAGGGCGAGCCGATGGTCATTGAGTATAACTGCCGAATGGGCGACCCTGAGACGGAGAGCGTGATGCTACGCCTGAAGAGCGACCTCGTAGACCTCTTTGAGGGTGTGGCCAAAGGCGATCTTGACCAGCGGCAGATAGAGTTCGATGAGCGTTCGGCCGTCTGCGTGATGCTTGTCAGCGGCGGCTATCCGCAGCAGTACAAGAAAGGCTATCCTATCACGGGCCTGCCTCTCACCTCTCACCTCTCACCTCTCACCTCTGAGACCATCGTTTTCCATAGCGGAACCGCGCTGAAAGACGGCCAGGTGGTGACGGCAGGAGGCCGTGTGATTGCCGTCAGCTCCTATGGGAAGACGAAAGACGAGGCGCTGCGGAAGTCGTTTACCGAGGCCCGGAAGATACAGTTCACCGACAAGTATTTCCGAAGCGACATAGGCTTCGACCTGTAATTCTCGAATTGAAGAAGTTTCTACAGAACAGAATAGCAGAAAGCAGTCTGTTGCTGCCCGTGGTTTTGGCATATTCGTGTGTCGTGTGGTTACAGGCTGGCATACTCGCCAAAGGCTGGTGGGTACAGCTGTTGCTGTTTGGCCTCTCGTGCTATCTGATGGTCGAGCTCAACAATTCCAATGTGCTGCTTAGAGTGCGCAGCCGCATGATAGCAGCCACCTTCATCGTCCTATCCACCATGTTGGTGACATTCTTCGGCCAATGGAAAGGCGGCGTTTGCGCCTTGTCGTTTATTGCGGCCCTGAATGTTTTCTTCCGCTCATATCAGGACAGAGAGGCTGTGGGCCACACCTATTTTGCCTTCTGTCTCATTGCCTTGGCAAGCATGTTCCTCGTCCACATGCTGTTGCTCGTACCCATACTTTGGTTGCTCATGCACACCCATCTGCAGTCGTTCAGCTGGTCTGCCTGGCGGGCATCCCTGTTGGGACTTCTCACCCCATACTGGTTGGTAGTGCCCTGGTTCGTCTGGCAACACGACATTGGCACCTTCACCCGCCATTTCGTGCCGCTTGCCCAGATAATTGCCACCCCTGTTGCCTCTCAGCTTGATGTCATGCAGATGGCCAATGTGGCATTCATCGTGGTGCTATTGCTGGTGAGTGCCATACATTTCTGGACGAACCGGATGGACGACAAGATTCGCATCCGCATGCTCTATGGCTTCCTTATCGTCATGTCCTTTTTCTGCATAGCACTGGTGGCACTCCTGCCGCAGCACTACGATCCGTTGTTGCGCATCCTGGTAGTGTGCGCCAGCCCTGTCATTGCCCATTTCCTCACCGTCTCTTCGTCGCGCTTCACCAACATTCTCTTCCTCGTTGTCGTGGCTCTTTGTGTGGTGCTTACCGTCATAAATCTTTATGGCCCGCCGACCCACATCACCGTTTGGAATTATTTGTGAGACATGGATTGCATTATTGACTTTCTCATCGGATATGGCTATCTGGGCATGCTCGTTGCCGCCTTTGTGGCAGGCAGCTTCTTCCCCTTCAGTAGCGAAGCGGTGATGGTGGCGCTTATCGCAACCGGACTCGACCCATGGCAGCTCATGGTCTACGGAGCCATAGGAAACACCCTCGGCTCCTATTTCAATTATTGTGTCGGAAGGATGGGCAAGGCAGAGTGGATTGAGAAATACCTCCATGTGAAGAAGACCGACCTCGACAAGGCCGAACGGTTCATGGGCGGGCGGGGAGCCATGATGGGCTTTTTTGCCTTCTTCCCGTTGTTGGGCACCGCCATCACCATATTGTTGGGCTTGATGCGAGCCAACATTGTCATTTCCTTTGTCTCGATTGCGCTGGGCAAAATCCTCCGCTACCTCGTTGTCGTCTATGGCGCCGACCTGTTAATAGCATAATCATGCATTTTTTTGAGGCCTTACCCCGAATCACAGCACGTCGCCCAGACCTTCGCTGAATATGCGCTCCGTTTCCTCCATGGCCCTGAGTTCTTCCATTTCCCTTTCCCATTCCATAGTCCATTCCACAGGGTCGAAGTCGAACTTTTCGAGCCACAGGTACGTATAATAGGAGCCGAAAGTGTCGCTGGCCATGTTTTCCCACTGCTCAGTCCACCAGGCATATTCCGCGAATCCGAGCGCCCGCCACAGGTCGCTTTGGCGGCGGGCCAGCAACTCGCATTCCGTCTCGGAAATGACATCCCTGATTCTTACCCATTCGTTGTTGAAGATAACATAGCGCCAATCGTCATAGTCTTTGTTCTCAATAAGGTTTGCAGTAAATCTCCATATTTTCATTGCCCACCAAAAATGGCCCGTCTCGGCACAGAGGTCGCCAATGCGCGAGCCTTTCTGGAATTTCCTTTTGCAGCTTTCGGCACAGCGTATTGGATGTATCTCGCGGTTCACCAGCTCTCTCAGCAGACGCGCTTCAAGATGGGTGACGACACCATTGGGCATGCAGCTGCACACCCTATAGGGAATTCTTCTTCTCTTCATAATCAACATAATTCCTATCACAAAAAAGATAAACAAAACAAACAGCCCCCCGGATTGACAGGGGCGCAAGAGTAAAAAACAGGCAAGCACACTCATGCACCAGCCTGTAGCATATCATAGAGCATTCTTCTTGGAGATTACCCTATCACAAAACCCCTCGACACTTGTAGCAATATGTCAAAGAACACGACACAATCCTCCCCATTGGTTCGTAGTCAAAGCATCTGCCTCTTCTAAGAAACCGCTCGGTAACCGACTGTTGTCCTTGCCAGTTCGTTCATTCTTTTTGCTACTTTTCTGTTTGTTATGTCATAGACATTATGTGAATTCGGGTGCAAAGGTACATAATAGTTTTTGAAGTACCAAAGAAAAACACAACTTTTTCCGCAGATTGAACTACGTAAAAGTTGCGGGCGTAAAAGTTGCGTAAATGTTGCAATGTTGAAATGTTGAAATGTTGCATTTTCGCGCTTTCCGCAGAATCTTCGGTGTTTCGCGTGATTTCGGGTAAAAAGACACCTAAGGTATACCTGCTACTTCTCCACGCTGCCCTGCTGTGTGGTGTACTCGCGCTCCTGGAGCGCCTGTTGGTCGGTTATTCGACAGATAATTTCCATACGTTCTTTTTTTTTATTAATAGGTTAATACTCATGTTTGCAAGGCGAGGTGGCCACCTCGCAAATGTTTGATACAACATTACAACATTACAAC
>CAJONO010000083.1 GCA_905235905.1 uncultured Prevotella sp. | reverse complement strand
TAACTAAAAACCTAAAACTATAAATATTACTACTAACCTAAAACAATCTATTAACCTTTTGACGATGCAAAGGTACGACGATTTTCCGTATTCCGCAAGACTTTTTTGTCTTTTGGTGTAAAAAACACGCTCATTCTTGATTTATGTCAATAACTGTGCTCGCAAACATGCCCCAAAAAGCCCCTTAGGGTTGGCTTGCAGTGAGATTTTTCAGGAAAACGAAGTGGGTTTGGCGTTTTTTTTGTAATTTTGCACATCACAACTGTAAAAACCCTCAAAAAATGACCTATATGAAGAATCTTCTGGCTACTTTTCTGCTTTCTTTTCTCCTGATGCCTTGCATCGGTCAAGCCCAGGAGAAGGGCAACGGTGTGGAAAGTTTCACGGTAAGCGTTCCCGAACGCATTGTGCAGGGCGAACCGTTCGAAGTAACCTACACGCTGAAGGCTACCCACTGGAGCAAGGGGAAGCCTCAGGCAGGTAATGGGCTGATGCTCATGGACACCAACTACCAAACGACGAGCCACGACACCTACTTCACGCTGGTTACGACGGCCACCTATCTCACTTCCCGTTCCGGCAGTGTAGAGCTGCCCCGCATGATTGTCATAGTCGACGACAAGGAAGTGCTGTCCGACACGAAGCAGATTACGGTAGGCCCCCATCCCGAGTATGGCGAGGAAATGACCTACGCCCACCAGTGGTTGGTGAAGAACGGACAGAACGCCGATTCTACTTGTCTGAGCATGGACGGCGGCGAACAGGACATGCTCCTGTTTTCTGACCGTTATCACAAGTGTTTTGCCGTGGTGGCCCGCAAGGCCGTTTGGCCGCTCGTGGGCGAGCCAATGCTGGCCTACGGGGTGGGCACTATAATGCCCAACAGTCAGGAAGACCCCGACAACTACGAAGACGTGCTGCAGCCCTTCCGCCTGCAGATTGCCGCGCTGAAGGCCACCGTCGACAAGGCTTCGCAAGCCATCTGGCAATTGCCCTACCAGCCAAGGAACGAGGCGGTGGAACCGTTGTTAGGCAACAGGCAGTGGGGGCAGGGCGAGCCCTACAACGTGAAGACCCAGGCCCTTGGCGCGGGCAACGCGTGGATAGGCTGCGTACCCTTGGCCATGACGATGACCATGGGCTATTACCGTTGGCCGGAAAAGGGCGTGTGGCACACCTATTATAAGAAAGGTGGAACGGTTTCGGAACTCGATTTCACGCGCTGTCAGCCCGACTGGCAGAACTATCGTGACAGTTACGACAAGGAAGATGCCACGGCGGCTGAGAGTCTTTCCGAGCTGCTCGTCACCATCGGCTTGGCCGTCGATGCCAACTTCGGTCAAGGCGTCACTTCGGCCAACATCCTCAACGTGAAACGTGCCCTGTGCAACAACCTCGGCTATTCTGGCAAGATGACCATCGCCACCGACCTGACCGAGGCACAGACGATGGCTCTTGTCTATCGCGAACTGGACAATGGGCGGCCTTGCATCGTGTCGCATGGCAGCCACGCCTTTGTGTGCGACGGCTACAAAGGTGCTTTCCTGCACTATAACTTCGGGTGGAACGGCTATTTCAACGGCTACTATCGGCTGAAGCTGGGCTCGCAGGAGAACACCAGCGGACAGCGGCGCATACTCATCAAGGAACTGGTTTGCGGCATTGAGCCGCAGCGTGGGGAGGTGAGGCGCGAAGTGACCCTCGCAGCCGCTGGCACGTTGTCGGCCACGCTTTCGCAAGCCGATAAGGAGAACGCCACCCATCTCAAGGTGAGCGGTCCGCTGGGCAGCGATGACATTCGGTTGCTGCGCAAGATGGCGGGCGCTCCCGACAGCCTTGACTTCTCGTCCTGGCAGGGTGGGGCACTCACACACCTCGACCTGACCGATGCCCGTATCGTGACCGATGCCGCGGCCTATCTCACGAAAAAGGCCAATGGCAAGTGGACGCACTGGGAAGAGGTTGACGGGCAGCGCACCGAGCGCGTCTACGACTTCAGCCAGATGGATCTTGACAGCTGGAACCACTTCGTCGTCGACATCGGCAACTCGCAGAAAGGCGTCGTCTACACTCGTACCGACGATAACCGCTACTTTGCCCACTACTCGTGCCAGGCCGACAGCATCGGCATGTTCATGTTCAACGAGTGCTCGTCATTGCAGGGCATCGAGCTCCCCGCAACGACCATCCGCGTGGGCGACCATGCCTTTGGCAAGTGCCGACTGTTGCAGACTATCCGTATTCCGTCCAGTGTCAAGGAGATAGGGTGGTATTCGTTCAACAACTGCTCTTCGCTCGAGAAAATCGAAGTGCCGCAGACCGCTGTCTGCAAGAGCGAGACCATTGAGAATTGTTCGCCCGTACTGACTGGTTTCACGCGTTATTAACCGCCACACAGCCGTTGGTTGTTGAGGCGTAGCAGGGCGGCATAGACCAGAGCAATAACCACATAGCAGAGCATCACCTGCAGGGTGGTGGGTGCAAGTCCCTCGATGCTGGCCATCGGCAGACGGGCAATGAGGGCGAGCGCATGGTTGAGCGTGTCGACCACGAAGAAGACGGCTGTGGCAACCGGGGCAAAGGGCAGCAGGAGCATGGCTAACGAGCCTAAGAGAACGAGGTAGGCGGCAGGCAGGACTATCAGATTGGTGAGCAGGAAATAGCAGGCGAAACGACCGAAGTAGAAGGCCACGAGCGGCGCTGTGCCCACTTGGGCGGCCATCGACACGGTCAGACAGCTCCACAGCCGCCCGGCCAGCCAGTGCTCTTGCGTCCATTGGGCCGACACCCACGCCTCGGTGAGCGGCAGCAGCAACAGGATGGCCAGGACGGCCATGAACGACAGCTGGAAACCCACGTCGAACAGGGCGTAGGGGTTCTGTAGCAGTATGAGGATGGCTGCGAAGGAAAGCACGTTGACCGATGCATGGCTGTTGCCCCGCCTTGAGAACAGGGCAAAGATGCTGAGCATCGTGGCCGAACGCACCACACTGACGGGCAGCCCTACCAGAAAGGCGAAAGCCCAGACAGAGGCAATGAGGACTGCCTGCACCCACAGTCGGCGGCGGTGTCCCAGCGTGAACAGCGACAGCAGGAAGTAGATGATGCCCAGATGGAGTCCGCTCAGGGCGAGCACATGCGAGGCTCCCGTCACGGAATAGGCATCGCGCAGCTCGAGTGTCAGTGCCGACTTGTCGCCAAGGGTCATGGCAGCGAGAACGGCATAGCGGTCGGACGAGGCACCCAGTAGCCGATAGCGGGCCAGCAGCCGATGGCGCCAGCGCAGAAAGCTGATGCGTGAGCGGTCGACGGGCGAGAGACCGCGCAACGACACCCGTGACGGTTGCCAGTGGCCGTGGGCAGCATAGCATCGACCAGAAAAACCGTGTTTCAGGAGATAGTCCTCGTAGTCGAAACGACCATTGCCAAAGTCGGTGAAAGGTTCTATACGCGTGTAGATTACCAGACCTGTGCCAGGACTCAGCCGCCGACTCAGGCTGTCACGCTCCACAAAGCACTTCAGTTTGCGCCCATTGGTCGTCAGCAGCACGTCGAAGGCAAAGGTCTTCGCCTTCTCTGCCGGCTCTGAAATGATGACCGCTTCGAGCAGGCGCGCTGTCTTGTCGAAAGTGTAGCCTTTGGCTTCGTCGTTCTTCATGCCTGTGAGCAGCATGCCTAATAAGGCCGATGATACCATCAGCGAGATACTCCCGGCCAACGCCCGTCTGTGGCAGAAAAGGGCCAGCACCACACTGCCCACGAACAAGGGCCAAAGCGAAGCACTGACGCCGAGACGCTCGCCCATCACGATGCCTGCTATCAGGCTGGCTGCAATGGGAAATAGCGGGGCCGAAGGAACGATACACTTCTTCATGGCAGCAAAAGTACACAAAAAAATGCAGAATGGCGCTATCAGCATGCGGTTTTTTGGAAAATAATTGTTACCTTTGCACCATCATTCTCTTAAAAACTGAAACAGACACCCATCAGCAATATGGAAATTATCAGCAATCAACACTTCGAAGGCGAGCGTCCGCTTTTCGAGCGTCACAACCTCCGGTTAGAGCAGGTGACCATCGGCGACGGCGAGAGTGCCATCAAGGAATGCTCTGACATCGAGGCCGAGGGCTGCCGCCTCTGGGGCAAGTATCCTTTCTGGCACGTTCACGGTTTTCGCATCAGCAACTGCCAGTTCGATGCCGGTGCCCGTTCGGCCCTGTGGTATAGCGACCATCTGGTGATGAGCGACACGCGCATCGACGCTCCGAAGATGTTTCGTGAGATGCACGACGTGAAGTTGGAGAACGTGGTCGTCAACGATGCCGACGAGGCCTTCTGGCGCTGCCGCGACCTGAACATACGCCACCTGGAACTGCACGACGGAACCTATCCTTTCATGTTCTGCGAGAACGTCTTCGTCGACGGGCTGAAGAGCGACTCAAAATACGTCTTCCAGTATTGCAAGAACGTAGAGATACACCATGCCCACATCGTGACCAAGGACTCGTTCTGGGAGTGTGAGAACGTGACCATCTGCAATTCGCTGCTCGACGGGGAGTATCTGGCCTGGCACTCAAGGAACGTGCGCTTGGTGAACTGCCACTTGGCAGGCGAGCAGCTACTCTGCTATGCCGACCACTTGGTGCTTGAGAACTGTTCCTTCGACGCCGCCTGCGACCGTGTGTTCGAATATAGTGACGTGGAGGCCGACATACGCGGACATATTGAGAACATCAAGAACCCCAGCAGCGGATATATCGTGGCCGACAGCATCGGTTCCGTCACTATCGACCAGAACATCAAGCAGCCAGCCAATTGTGTAATAGAAACAAGAAGTGGAATAAGATGAAGTACGATTTCGACCTTCCCGTGGTGCGCCGTGGCTCGGGCTGCTACAAATGGGACGAAGAGCCTGCCGCTGACATCATTCCCATGTGGGTGGCCGACATGGACTTCCGTGTAGCTCCTCCCATCGTCGAGGCACTGCGGCGGCGCGTTGAGCATGGGGTGTTCGGCTATACGCTCGTGCCCGACAGCTATTACGAGGCCATCGTCGGCTGGTTCCGTCGCCGCCACAACTGGGACATACGGCGCGAATGGATTCAGTACACCACAGGCGTGGTGCCGGCGCTGAGCGTCGTCGTCAAGGCTCTTACCCAGCCTGGCGATCAGGTCATCCTGCAGACACCCGTCTACAACTGTTTCTTCTCCTCGGTGCGCAACAATGGCTGCGAGGTGGTGTCTAACAAACTGCTACGAAATGGCGACCGCTATGAGATGGACTATGACGACCTTGCCCGGAAAGCCCGCAATCCCCGCGCCAAGCTGCTCATACTCTGCAATCCACACAATCCTGTTGGGCGGGTATGGACGCAGGAGGAACTATTGCGACTGCATCAGCTTTGCAAGGAGAATCACGTCATTGTCGTGGCCGACGAGATTCATAACGAGCTGACCTATCGTGGCAGCCGCTATGTGCCCTACGCCACCGTGACAGGTATGCAGAACACCATTGTCTGCACGTCGCCGTCGAAGTCGTTCAACACCGCCGGCCTGCAGATGGCGAATATCATCTGCGCCAACGCTGAGTGGCGGGCGAAGATCGACCGTGCCATCAATGTCAATGAGGTGTGCGACGTCAATCCCTTCGGTGTCGCTGCCCTCCAGGCTGCCTATAATGAGAGTGAAGACTGGCTCGACCAGCTTTGTGAGTACATCTGGCAGAACTACGAGGCACTGTGCGAGTTCTTTCAGCGTGAACTGCCCCAACTCCGTGTCACGCCCCTTGAAGGCACCTATCTCGTGTGGGTCGACATCCGTGCGACGGGCCTTTCGAGCGATGCCCTTGCCGAGAGGCTCCTGCGTGAAGGCAAGGTGCAGGTGAACAGTGGCACGATGTACGACCCTGATGCCGGCGAGGGCTTCATACGCCTGAACATCGCCTGTCCCCGAGCACAGATGATGGAAGGGCTGCACCGCATCCGCAAAGTCGTAGGCAAATAGGGGCAAGAATCATCTGGCATCGTACTAATGCCTGATTCCAACATCTATCTTTGAATGCCCTCAATCAGGCCAATGTTTCACGGTGAGGCAGTGCCGTTTTGCAATTCGTGCTAAACCATCGCCTAATTCAGCATGAATTTGAAGACAATTCAGCAC
>CAJONO010000082.1 GCA_905235905.1 uncultured Prevotella sp. | reverse complement strand
TGGAGCATCGACGAGGTGGCATCGTTCTACGACAACAACAACTTCACCATGCAGTGGTGCACCATCGGCGAGAGCCTCAACAACGCCGGCCACGGCAAGGGAGCCCACGGCTATGGCGGCATCTGGGGCGGAAAGCTGGCATCGTTCCACCACAACCTCATCTGTCACGTCAACAACCGTTCGCCACGCTTCAATGGTGCCCGCTACGACTGGACGGGCTACACGAGCAACACGCGCTTCGCCGAGTTCGGATGGGAGAACGCCGTGCAGGCCGAGAACGTAGACTTCCGCAACTGCGTCGTCTACAACTGCGGCAACGGATGCTACGGAGGCCCCGGCGGCGGTTATGTGAACATGGTCAACAACTACTACAAGACCGGCCCTGCAGGGAGCACCTCGCAAGTGACCAAGATCTCTATTGCCAACAGCACCTCGTCGAGCGACAATGAGAAGTACTGGAACATGACCAGCCGCTATTACATCAATGGCAACCAGGTGAACGGCAACGCCAACTACGACTGGAAGAACCTGTCCTACGACTCCGGCGTACAGACCATCGACGGCGAGCGCTACACCCTCGACCCCAACCACTACTATGGCGAGAACGTGACCTACGTGAAGAACAGCTCTGGCCAGGACTGTGTGCGCATCAAGATAGACGAGCCCGTCGATGCCGGCTTGGTGACAACCCACACGGCTGCCAACGCCTTCGAGAAAGTGCTCACATACGCCGGGGCCTCGCTCGTGCAGGACGATGTCGACGAGCGCTACTTCAAGGAAGCCCGCAACGGCACGGCCACCTATAAAGGCTCGGCGACCAACAAGTCGGGACGCATCGACCTCGTCAGCGACGTGAACGGATATACCGAAGCAAACTTCGGAACAGGCAGTCGCGAGGCTGGCTTCGACACCGACAACGACGGCATGCCCGATGCCTGGGAAACCGCCAACGGCCTCGACCCCGACAATGCTGCCGATGCCAACGCCTACACCCTCGATGCCGCGAAATACTATACGAACATTGAGGTCTATGCCAACTCGCTCGTGCAGGACATCATGCTCAGTGGCAATGCCGATGCCGACGACACCTTCGACGAGTACTATCCCGCCTACGTGAAGACCGACGGCACCAAGGTCGATGCCATCAACTACAAGGAGCCGCAACAGCAGGAGGAAACCACCGTCACCTACACCCTCTCGGCTGCCACAAACACAGGCTCCAACACCTCGTCGCTCTATAACTTCAACGATGGCATCAGCATCAGCAATGCCAAGAGCAAGAGCTATGCCGAGGGCAAGGAGAACGGCATCAAATACTCGGCCAGCGTACAGTACACCATCAACCTGCCAGAACAGGTAAGCATCTCCTCGGCCACCTTCGTGGGCTACGACAACTATGCCGACACGGATGCCTATCTGGGCGAGGTGAACGGCACCACCTACGAGGCCACGCAGTATGTGTTCCCGCAGAAAGACGCCTCAGGCAACTACACCGTGGTCACCCGCGAGGTGCCCCTGGTGCCTGCCGCTACCGAGACGCTCACCTTCACGCCGCAGGGAAAGCAAGTGGTGCTGAGCATCATTCTCAAAGGCACCAAGGCAGCGCAGTCGGCCATTCAGACGGTTGCCGCCACCCCCGTCAGCACCGTCTACTACAACATGCAGGGCGTAAAGGTCGCACAGCCGCGCCACGGCACCTACCTCCGAATAGACCGCATGGCCGACGGAACCGTCAAGAGTAGCAAGGTGGTGGTGACCCTTCCTTGAATTAGCTCGCAATTCAGCCTGAATTATCGTGCAATTCATGCTGAATTACGACACAATTAAGCATGAATTACGGCCTAATTCAGCATGAATTGCAACCTAATTCAACCTGCACCAAATTCAGTGTGCGTTTTAGTATGAATTAAAGAGGCCTGCCATCCGTTCGCAGATGGCAGGCCTCACTATGCATACCTATAGTTATTCTTCTTCCTCCTCGTCGTCGCCCCAGATGGTGCCGCGACGGGAAAGAGTATTGTAATTGCCGCTTCCATCGACACTGGCTGCCGTAGACGACAACCCAAAGGAACCACTCAGTAAATGCTGCTTTATCGAAACAGAAACGATGTCTGTTTTGGGTGAAATATATCTTTTCATTGTCTTGTTTTTTTGTTTGAAAGAAATTTGAATAATGTGAATAATTTTTCCCACGAATAAGAAAGAATTGAATGATTATCCGCAATGACACCACCTACCAAAAGTCCGAAGGACTGATATGACTACAGGCAGGGGGGCAAACCCCTGTAAGAAAGGCGATGGTATACAGAGTGCCGAAGGTACGACAGAAGCAGTCTGTCGGCCCTTCGGGACTAATGTTGCTGCCATCCTTAGCAGGGGTTTGCACCCCTGCCTATGGTCTGTACGCCCCTTCAGGGCTTTGCGGCTGCATGATTCCATTACTTGCGAAAGTTGTGTGAATAATTGGAATAATTTACTTCACGACGACCTTCTTGCCGTTGCGGATGTAGAGACCCTTCTTGGCCTTCTCCACGCGCTGACCACTGAGGGTGTAGGTGGGTTGAGAGTTGAGGTTTGAGAGTTGAGGTTTCTCAATTCCCATCACTTCGTCGTCGCCAAACACCACGCTCAGACGAGCACCGTCGGCCGAAGCATCGACCGTAGTCTGCAGGTAAGCACGGTTGGCAGGCATATAGGCACCTTCGGCAGTAGCCATGTTGAAGACAATGTCACCACCGCTCAACTGCATGATGTAGTTGTAGTTCGTATCATCCTCGGTCTTCTTCACCAGTGTGCGAACGGTAGTGCCCACAAGGTCGTTATCGCTCAGAGCATCCACACTCGTAGTCGTGGGAACAGCAATTGTCGTAGCCTCATCCACATCCTTATAGAGAATAACACCCTCACCGGCAGGCACCTTGCCGCCAGTCACCTCCGTCAGGTTTACGGTCTTCGCAGACGTATTCACCTTTGCCTTATACACCGTGATGCCCGTAGCACTGAAGTCAAGGTCATGCTGTGAGCAGTAAGTGGCATACTTGGCTGCCGTGATAGTGACGGTGGGAGCAAGGGTGACAGTGGCTTTCTGGAAATCGGAACGTGCACTTGCTGAGAATACGACTTCTGAAGCACTGCCAGTCCATGTTGCTGTCGAAAGAGTTCCTGGGGAAGCAGTTACACTCCAATTGGTACCTTTGGTGATATCAATTTTGGTCATTACGTATCCTGTAGGGGCTGTCAACGTAATTGTTCCTTTTGTCGTACCACCATATATTCGTGTTTCTGTATTTGTTATATACAGATTGTCACCAGAGCCCTGTACGACTCTAACAGTAACTCTATTGACTGTACCTTCGAAAGGCCCATTCCCTTTTGCATCTGTACCAGAATATGACGTACCATAAAGTGCATTTGCGAAAGTAATATCAACACTCGTTTCTTGCGGAGTGCTATCCTCAAGGATAAGCTCGTAGGTTTCCTCACACTCCTCATACTCATCGTCTCCCTCATAGCTGACGGTGATGGTGGTAGTGCCAGCTTTCTTGAAGGTAATAGTACCGTCAGCTGCTATAGTAGCCACGCTGGTATTGCTGCTGGTGTAAATAACTTCTGCGCCATCTACTTCATCCTCGCCATACTTCACCGTACCCGTCACGCTACCACTCGTAGTAACATAGATATCCTTGCTTGTGAAAGAGGGAGTAAGGGTCATCGTGGTAGTCTTCTTCGTCACGGTTACAGTAATAGTGCCTGCTGCATCTTTATAAGTTTCACTATCAGTTACACTAACGTTCACGGTATAAGTACCAGCAACATTAGCCTTGACTGTGCGGCTATTACCTGTACCAGTAAGCGTTACATGAGCATCAGCGCAAGTGAAAGCTACGGTTCCGTCAGAATTGGTTGTCAGGGTAACGGCACTGCTTGTTTCGTTCACCTTCAGATCAAGGTTTGTGGTAGAGAGCGTAAAGGTGGGAGTGATACGAGCGTCGTAAGTGTAAGTAGCCGAGCTGACATCGCTCGTCAGACCGTTCTTAACAGCGATGGCCTTGACTGTTGTTGTGGCAGTAGAGATAGCCACCTTATCAGAATATGCAGAACTACTGGTGGTAGGTGTTGTGCCATCGGTAGTATAGTAAATAGTAGCACCGTCAGTCTCACTGTTCAAATGCAGATTGAAGGCAGCATCAAACACGCCAGCTGCAACATCGAACGTAGGAGCTTCAGGACGGTTCATCGTATAAATAGCACTTGCAACAGCACTCTCAACACCATCATAGATAGCAATAGCTTTCAGTGTGATTGTCGTAGTAACAGGAATTGCGCTGCTATATGTCGAACTACTGGAGGTTGGTGTTGTGCCATCGATGGTGTAGTAAATTGTTGCACCATCTGTAGCACAACTGAGTTCTACGCTCTGCGCTGCGCTATACTCGCCAGCATCCACCGAGAATGTCGGGGTAGCTGTAGTTACAAAGAAGACCTTAACCTTTGAAGCACGTGTTTGAGCTGATGATGCTGTGAATTTAACAGACGCCACAGAACCAGTCCATACGCCATTAGGGCTATCACTGGTATTCAAAGTTCCTGCGGCAGCAGTCATGTTGCTTATTGCATAACCACTAACTCCTGTAAACTCAATTCTTTTGATTTTACCATTGCTAACAGCAAACGTTGTGTTAGAGCTCTTATACCATTTGTACACATCGCTTTCAGTTGCACTTGTTGTAAAAGTCACTCCACTCTTAGAAAGTGATGTCCCTGTATCAGTGGATGCATTAAATGTTACAACTGTACCCTCGAAAACAGTAAAGGCATAAGAAGCGACCGAACTACAATTGCCTCCTGCATCATAAGCAACAGCCTTAATAGTCTGGTCTACATTGATTGTAATAGCAGAAGAATAAACCGTACCCACGGAAGCCGTCGGCGTTGTGCTTCCATCCGTTGTGTAACGAATGGTGGTACCATCAGCAGAAGTAAGTGTTACAGTACTACCCTTTTCCACCATACCACCAACTACAGAGAATACTGGGGCATCTGGAGCCTTGACTGTGTATGAGGCACTACCCTCAGAGCTATTCGACAATCCATCCTTTACGGCAATGGCCTTGATGGTTGTAGCACCTGTGATAGTCGGCTTGCTAGAGGATTTATATAACGTACTTGATGTTGTCGGTGTTGTACCATCGGTAGTATAATATATCGCAGCACCATCAGTAGCAGAAGTAATAGCTACCTCTGTACCATAATAAACAGATGAACCGCTTGCCGGAGAGAATGAAGGAGTAGAACAGGTCGTGGGAGCAGAGCCCGCGGTTTTAACCGTCAAAGATATATCATCTATACGAGCGTTCGATGAACCCGTGTTCTTAAAAGTCAAATTAAAAATAGTAATACCTGTTGATTGACTAATTGTCCAACTTGTTCCACTTCCTGATATTGTAATACCTGTGGTGGAGGATGTTACGGCAAAAGTTGTTTTATTAGACTTAAAAGTCAAAGTCATTGCTGTAGCCTCTCCTGTTGGAATATTACTTATAGTCCAAGTCTTATTACTCTTTTGCAGTAACAGTTCAGGCGATGTGCCTCCAGCCAATGTCTCCGCATATAATTTTGTTCCCGTATCATCTTGTGTATAGGTCAATGTAGCACTACCATATACAGTCGTTCCTTCAAAACCGTAGTCAGAAGGGAGTTCACCAGCAGTTCCATCAGTCCAATTTTCTGACCAGAGAGTTGTACCTACGGTAGCTTGTCCCCACGCAGAATTTACCCCCCCCACTATGAGGGCACACAGTAGGAGCATAGATTTTAAATGTAATAATTTTAACATAATGATTTAAATTTATAATTGTTAATAAAATGTTTCCAAGCGGAAGTAGCAACTGGGCCAATTGCCAGGGTGTCTCTGAAGAAACACGGATGCAAAGGTACGGAGTTATTTTGTATTGACCAAATAATTGCAGGAAAATTTCGTCTTTCGACAGAAAGACAGTTTTTTTCGACATAAGGACAAAGAGACATGTTTAGGAATGACAAAATAATAACTTGGTACGATTTCCGATAGAAACGAATTGGAATAATTGTAATAATTGAAATAATAAAGTTGCGAATTGGAAAAATAATTATTCTCATTCGTGGCCAAAATTATGCTCATTATTCTCATTCGTTTCCATATACTATACCCGTAAAAAGGTTATGAAAGGAATATGAATAATTTTGCCCAGAAATAGGAATTAATACTAATTTCTGGACTCAATTTCTGCGAATTATTCAAATTTCTTTCATAAACATTAGTAACTATTCAGCTAATCGCCGCAAATCTCTTTTTGGAAACAAATCACCACTAATTGGCACTAATTTTATCCACAAATTTTCCACAAATAGTAATACAGGCTCGTGGGAAGGTCATATTTGTGGCTGTAATTTATGCTAATTTGTGTCTAAAAACATGATTCATGTAGACTCGCTGAATGGTTACGCGCATGAGAAGAAGAGAACATAAATCTACAAAAATTCTGACATAAATGGCTGCGCATGACAAAGATTTTGTGTTTGATTTTGTGTAGATTTATGTTCAAAAAACTTCTTGGGGACATGCACAACCAAAATCCGTGAAATTCGTGAAATTCGTTGTAGAGTCATTTGTGTAGCGTCGCAGACAAGAAGAAGTTTTTCTTTTTGAACATGAATGCTCATAAATGGCCACAAGATTTATGTGAGATTTTGTAGATTTACGTTTCTAACAAGAAGGATCTGCGTTGTTACAAAAAGACGCCATGCCTCCGAAGAAGCACAGCGTCGGGAATCAGGGAAATATGTATGATTAAAGGATGTTTGCGCGCTCAATATCTTTGAAGTAGCGATAGGTGCCCACCTTCAGCTCGTCGCAGGCAGCATCGTCGCAGACAATGATGCCATGGGGGTGCATCTGCAGGGCCGAGATGGTCCACATGTGGTTCACGCTCCCCTCAACGGCGGCCTGCAAGGCGCGGCACTTGGCGTGGCCGTTCACAAGGATCATTACTTCCTTGGCTGCCATCACGGTGCCCACGCCCACGGTGAGGGCTGTCTTAGGCACAAGATTGATGTTGCCCTCGAAGAAGCGGCTGTTGGCAATGATGGTGTCGGTGGTCAGCGTCTTCTGGCGTGTGCGACTTGTGAGCGACGAGCCAGGCTCGTTGAAGGCGATATGGCCGTCAGGGCCTATGCCGCCAAGGAAGAGATCGATGCCGCCGGCCTCCTCAATCATCTGCTCGTAGTGGGCGCACTCGGCAGCCAGGTCGGGGGCGTTGCCATTGAGAATATGGATATTCTCCTTGGGGCAGTCGATGTGGTTGAACAGGTTGGTGAACATGAACGAGTGGTAGCTCTCGGGGTGGGACTCGGGCAGTCCTACGTATTCGTCCATATTGAACGTAAGGACGTTCTTGAACGACACGCGGCCTTCTTGGTAGGCCTTGACCAGACCCTGATACATCCCTATGGGTGAGGAGCCTGTGGGCAGGCCGAGCACGAAGGGCTTTTCCTTGGTGGGTTTGGCAGCATTGATACGCTCAACCACGTAGTTGGCTGCCCACTGTGACATTAAGTCATAGTTTGGTTCAATAATCAATCTCATAATCGTGTTTGTTTTTAATAACTAAAGTTTCCCACCCTTTTCGAGTGGTCTAAATATTTGATTTTCAATCTGTCTCATATCACGCTGCCTCCTCAAGCTCTT
>CAJONO010000081.1 GCA_905235905.1 uncultured Prevotella sp. | reverse complement strand
GTCGTCCGAGCGTTTTGTCTGTGCCTGCAGGCCTGTGCCGCTGATTACGAGGATGGCGGCTGTCATCCATAGTTTCATTTGTTTCATTTCACGTATATTTAGCGTTTGCAAAAGTACAAAAAATCTCTCACATACGGTGTACATGAGAGATTTTTTTTAAAAGAATGTTAGCGGGTGCCGCCAGTGTAACCCTCGTCGCTGCCGACAAAGATGAAGTCGTCTTCGACATCTTTCTTTATTTTACGTAGATCTTCCGTCCGTTGCTGATGTAGAGGCCCTTCGCCGTGGGCTTGCCGCTGAGGCGGCGACCCTGCATATCGTGGTATTCACTCCCCTCGCCCTTTGGAGAGGGGTCGGAGGTGAGGCTGATGCCCGTCGTCTCGCCGTCGCCGAAGTTCAACACGAAACGGCGGGCCTCGTTGGGCAGGTCGCCGGCGGTGAGGCCGTTAAGCTTGAAGTAGCAACGGAAGGCGCCGATGGTCATTGCGGCGCTGGGATAGTAGAGGTTGTTGCCGTCACCGAGGTAGAGCAGAGTTTTGTCCTCGCCCTCGATGCCGAGCGGATTGTAGATGCCAATACAGGATACTGGGGCCGGGATACCCGACGGGGAAACCGTCGGGCACGGACTGGGCTGCGCGTTGTTGATGGTCACGCTTTTGAATACGGGGTTGGCTATGTCGTAGCTTGCCTCATTGCCTTCGTAGTCTGCGGCCTTGTCCCACTTGACGAGGAACGCCTCACCGGCCTTTGCACTATAGATCGTGTTGAATACCATCTCCAGGGTACCCGTGCTTGCCGTGAACGTGGCATGGTCGAAAGCTACGGCCGTGGCACCTTCCAGCGGTGTGCCCTCGAAGGCAATGCCGTTGGGTTCGACACTGTAGTCCTTGACATCAAAGGGCAGGCAGAGTGTGTTCCACGAGCCATCCTTGTAGAGCGTGCGCCCTTGCAGCACAGCAGTCAGCGTGCGCCCGTTGTTGGCGGCCAGCGTCCCGGTGTTGTCGCCAGTGTCCGAGAGCGTGATGACGCCGCCTATCTGCATGGACAGTTGAGCCGGAGCTGTGGCCAAGTCGGTCTGGAAGTAGCAGGTGAAGGGGGCTTCCGCATCCACCTTGTGCCAGATGCCGTCGGACTGCAGGACGTAGGTTGAAGGGGCGCTGACCGTTGAGAGCCTCTCCGTCGTTCCATTGAAGGCATAGCCGCCCACGCTGATGGTGGCATCAGCGGGAGTGATGGTTATGCTCTCCGACTTGTTGCTGAAGTCAATGTCGGTGATTCCGCTGACCACCATGTAATAAGGCGTATAAGCCTGCAACGCGTACTCGCCCGTTGCCGTCTTCGCTATCTCGTCGAAGACAACTGTCGTCACGTCTCCCGTAACATCCACCGCTACGGGCTGATAGACCTTGACATCGGTCGAGGGGATGTTCACGGCGTAAGGCAGGCAGACGGTGGTGGCCTGCTCCAACTGAGCGTTACCGTAGTCGAACAGGCGTTTGTAGGTTACGCCGCTGCCCGTGACCACAATCGTCATCTTGGGGCTGAAGCCCAACTGGTCGGTGAGCCACAGGCAGGAAGCATCGCCCTGTCCGGCTATCGTGGCCGACGCGATGACGGTATTGGCGGGTGTACCCATGGTGTAGGGCTGCTGCCGGGAACTGAGGTAGAGCAGTGTGTTGGCGTTCAGGCCATAGCAGGGCATTTCCTTTGTTGAGCGATTGTCGTCGGCATCAAAGTATCCGCCCGTGTCGCTGTCGCCCGCAGAGCAATAGTCCACATAACTGAGGTTGGTGCAGCCCAGGAACCACGAGTGGCTGTTGTCGATGTTCTCCATGCGCTGCTGGAAGGTGATGCTTGTCAGGCCGTCGCAGTAGGCGAAAGCATAGCTGCGGATGTACTTGACATCATTGCCATCGACGGTCAGGGGCACGGTGTAGTCGCCGGTCTTACCGCCGGCACAAGCAATCATTGTGGTATTCTCACCCACGTAGAAGAGCACCTGGTCCACCACTTTGCAGTGTGTGTTCTCTGCATTGACGGTCAGGCTGGTCAACTTGGGGCAGTTGGCAATGAAGCCATCACCAAAATTCTGCGTATTCTTGCCTATGTTCAGGCTCTGCAGGCTGGTGCAGTCGGCAAAGGCCATGGTCTCTATGCGCTCGGTGGCATCGGGTATGGCGACGCTCATCAGGTTCTGGCACCCCCTGAAGGCATCGCCGTCGATGGCGTAGAGCGAGGCTGGGAGGTGGACATGGCTGAAGGTGGCGCCCTGGAAGGCTCCGCTGCCAATCCTCACCACTGGTTTCTCTAAATAGTTGTCGGGAATGGTGAGGCTATTGTCGCTGCCCGTGTAGCCCACGACGTTATAGCTGCTGACGGGACGGTTGGTTGTGTGCAGGTCGCCCTCCCAGTCACACTCGCCGATGTTGCGCTGATACACCAGCCCGCTTTCGTCGTCAGGCAGGTTGACGTAGGCGTCCGCATACATCTGCTTCAGGCTCGTGGGGATGGGATAGTTCTGCCAGTGCTCCTCCACATCGTAGAAGTAGTCCCAGTCGCCGCCGTCGAGGAGGCTGAGTGTCCCGCCCTCAATCATGTCGGCGCGCTTGGTGAAGGGCGTGTTGCTGCTGCCGGCTGTCAAGGCTCCACCAGCGGCATGACCCAGCCACGATGCATCGTCATCCTGTTTGTACCACCCACAGTTGACGATGCTGACTAACGGGGTTGAGGTATTCCGGTATTCAGTATCCATAAGACCAACGAGGGCACCCGTTGATAATTCGCTATACGACCCCTCGGCCCAGCTGAGCTTGGCCCAACTGACGGAGCGGGTGATGCTGGCCTTGGCAGTCAGGCCATCCTCCTTGCCGATGGTGCCCACAATGCCGCCTATGCGCGTGGGGACAACCTTGGTCGTAGAGACTTGCCAGCCGAAGATGCAGTCGGTGATGGTGCCCTTCCACAGGCAGCCGATGATGCCGCCAATGTTGCCGCCTTCGCTCTCCACCTTACCCTCGACATAGCAGCGCGACACCTCCACATTGCTGGCATAGCCTATCAAGCCGCCCGCAGAAGGGCTGATGTCATATCTCTGCTTGGCACTGACGATGGGACTCTCGCCACCCACAACAAGGATGTCGCTGAAGAAACTGTTCACGGCCCGGCCGGCCAGCACGCCGGCATCGCTATTGGCACTCACCTCAGGCTGCTGGAAGTGCAGGTTGCGCACGGTGCTGTTGGTAATCTCCCGGAAGAAGCCCTGATAATAGTTATCAGCAGTGGTCTTCAGCCCCTTGATGGTATGGCCGCCACCGTCGAAGATGATGTCCTCGGCTGCGAAATTGACACCGATGGGCGTCCACTCTTTACCTGTCAGGTCGATGTCGGCCGTGAGCAGGAATGACTTGGCGCTCTCGTAGGCTTCGCCCGATTTTATCTTACCCTCGTTGACATTGTCGCGGAAAGCCGCCAACTCGTCATACGAGCCTATCTCCACCACTTTGCCTACACCTTCGTAGATATGGGCGAAGCCATGGTACCACCCCACCCAAGTATGTCTAAAGTCTTTGTAGGCACTGCCAGTGCCTTCTGGCACATAGAGGGTGCGCCCCTCGCGCTGAGCCCACATACTCGCAGGCGTACCGGCACAACTGAACACATCGGTGTCGTCCCAGACGGGAGGCGTCGTGCTGCGGCAGGTCATCTGCGTCAGACGGCCCAGTTCCATAAAAGCGCCACAGCCTATGCGGAGCAGCGTGGAGGGCAGGTCTATAGCCGTCGTCCCCCCACAGCCCACAAAGGCGAAGTCGCCGATGGCGGTGACACCCTCGCCCACTTTGATGTGTGTGAGGTTGCTGCAGAACCGGAAGGCAAAGGGAGCAATGACAACCGTATAGTCCTCGTAGCCCTCGTAGGTGCCTGGGATGGTGAAGTCGAAAGCCTCTGCATGGTGGGGTATGCAGGCGTTCTGGCCATTGCCCAGGGTGAGCGTCTTCGTCTCGCTGTCGGCAAAAGCCGTTACCGGGTAGCCGTTCATTTTCAAGCCGCTGACCTGCACTATTGCGCCTGCTGCGCTCATGGTCAGCAGCAGGGCGGTGAAAAGCATATATACCTTTTTCATAACGAACATTAACTTAATGATTATCCGCAACCGTACCACCAAAGCCCCGAAGGGGCAACAGACTACAGGCAGGGGTGCAACCCCTGCAAACGGTAGCGTAAACATTAGCCCTGAAAGG
>CAJONO010000080.1 GCA_905235905.1 uncultured Prevotella sp. | reverse complement strand
GGCTGTGGCCAGCGCGCAGTGGCAGGAGGCCGAAGAGCAGCTGCGCCGCTATGTGCAGGACGAGAAGGTGCGCCTGCTCGTAGCCAGCACCCGGCTGCATTTGGTCGCCGTTCAGTTCCGTGGCGACGTGGTAGAACGCATGGAAGAAATGTTTCACGCGCCGGAGAACAGCCATCTAACAAGCTGACTTTCAATTAGTTGTAGTTTATACTGAATTAGGCTGCAATTCGTGCTGAATTGTCTTCAAATTCACGCTGAATTAGGCGATGGTTTGGCACGAATTGCAAAACGGCACTGCCTCACCGTGAAACATTGGCCTGCCTGAGGGCATTCAAGGGTGGGAAAGTTGAGTTACTAACCATCGATAGAATCAACTTGATAACGCTAAAAATCTATGACAAACGGATTGTATCCGTGACAAACTGTACTGACCTGTACGGTTGAATCTGTCATAGACCGCAAGGCGGTCGCCGCTCAGTGCCGAGGGTGCATATCACCCCCGGACAGAGAAAGAGAGAGGACATCGACCCTGACGGGGTCGCCCGAACTCACGGATGCCCCTCCCATCCAAGTTGATAGGGGCACTCTCCCAGAGTGCTTCCTGCCCAGCATAAGCTGTCAGCAGGTCCTTCGGACACTGCGGCATTGAGCGTCGACGTTTTCAGCGTCTTCAACCGTCGAACTGTACTTCAACTCCACGATTATAGCGGGAAGTGCTCCCCTTCCCCAAAATATTCCATAGGGCAAGATGCGTGGTTTTTAATAACCAATTGATTTTTAGCAGCTTGCGGCATCTCCCTGGTCACGTATTTTCCATAGTCAACTGACACGATATTCATAGAAAAGCCTTATCTTTGTAACCGAAAACCAATCGTTACGCATTCGAGAGCATTGTACATATTTATGAAAAAACTATCTGATTATGAAAAGATATATATTTCTATTGCTATTACTCTCTTGTTGCTTCGTAAGAATCGTGGCATACAAGACACACCGCCCTCTGCTGAAGGAAGGGAAAGTGTGGAACTGTCAGGTCTCTGAACATTTTTCCGAGATTGTGGATGGCAGTTTACAGAGCGGCTATCGCACTGTTGCCTTCAGCCTGGTTCTCAGTGGTGACAGCATCGTCGACGGGCGGACCTACACGCTTCTTTCTTGCTACGAAGACGGAAGTTGCATCTTCACGGCCGAAGACTTCAATGCTCCATCATGGCATGATGGTACCGACGGCGTGATCGTCACCAATACCGTAACAGAAAGCAAGTCTGCCAATGTATACGGCCTTCAAGGTCATCGCCTTGATAGCACCCCAAGGCGAGGACTGATTATCAAGAATGGGAACAAGTATCTGGTAAAATAATTAAAAAAAATGAATACTCCTGTTATTCAGAACTATTAATCATTAACTAAAAAAAGAACAGCTATGAAAACGAGAATTTTGCTTTTGATGCTTCTTGCATCGGTATGCGCCTCTGCACAGCAGAAGGAAGTACAGACAATTGAGGAACTGAGAAAGGTGGCAGACGGCACGGAAATCGTACTGACAATCGAGTCCGTTGATACGCTCTATTCCACCTACGACGGCAGGCTGTGCCTCTCCGACGGCTTCATGATTCTGACCGAAGGCCTTTCCGGCGCGAAGGGCGGCATGATGCTGACGGGAACGTTGGTTGGCAAGAAAGGTACGACAGGCACCTATCCCCTGCTGACGATAGACGCCCAGCAGAGCAAATATGAGATAATGGGCGACGAGGCCGCATGGATGATTGTAGACATCGATGCCTACGAGCAGCGGATGGCCAGTACACCAATGGTCACCCCCGACGATGAACCGCAAATACCACAGGACGACGTGAAGGGGTTGCTTACGGTGAAAGGCATCAAGGCATTCCGCCAACTGGCCGTGGGCACTGAGGCGCGGCTACAGTTCGAGCGCGACACGGTGCTCTTCGTCGGCGGACGGGATGCCTACGTGCGAGGCGATGCCGCCATCTGCTTCCGTAATATGGAAATCGGTCTGAAGGAAGGCATGGTGCTACGCGGAACGGTCATAGGCATACGCGCCGAGGAGGACGGCATGCCCCTGCTGCTCCCGTCGGCCAACACGTCGGACCGCTACTATATCTATGATGAGACATCGGTCTATTTCGACCATTTCTTCAACTTCGGCGACTCAGACAACAGTGGTTATCTGAGCGACGTGGTGACGGTGGAGGATGTCGTGCTCGACTCCCTGACCGATCAAAGTGGAGCACGGCAGCTGTGTGTCATCGGTGAAAAAGAATGTGTGCCGGTCATTGACCTGTATAATGTTACAAAGGCACCCATTCAGCTTCCTGCTCGCTACGCCAAGATAAAGGCCGTACTGGCCAGGGACGGTCTGTCTTCGCTATACTTCATCCCAGTTCAGAGTCTGTCGCATGGTGGCATTCCGACAGCGGTCACCAATAAGTTGGTGACAGACAGTGACACACAGCCGCTCTACGACCTGCAGGGTCGACGTTGTAATTCCAAATTTGAAATTTCAAATTACAAAAAGGGTGTCTATATCCAGAACGGCAGGAAGGTTGTGAGGTGACATCATGCCCCTACGGTGAGCTACCCCCTCTATACATGCCCTCCCCTCTATATAGAG
>CAJONO010000079.1 GCA_905235905.1 uncultured Prevotella sp. | reverse complement strand
GGACACATACGAACGCGAAGTGGGAGGACTCATCAAATTTCTGAAAGCATATAAGCAGTATCAGGGTACTATCATTACATGGGATACAGAACGGCAAATAACAGAAGACGGCATCACCATTGAGGCCATTCCCGTCTGGAAATGGTTGTTACAAAAGTAGTATCATTACAGCCAGCCATCTGGACGAGCTGCATGAAATTATAAATTAGAAAGCAGGAAAAAAGGACAATGAAAATACCTGGAATAAAGAGGGGAAGAAGATTCGTACGAGGGCCGCACAATAAAAAAATTGGCTTCTCTTTTGAATTTTTCAGCAAAAGTGACTATATTATAAAAGGTTAATAATCATTGGAAATATGACCTACGCATTTATGAAGTATTGGATTGAGGGTGAGCAGAAAGCCATCCATACCCTGTTTAACGCCTTTACCAATAATAAAGGTTGGGCAAGTTTGGACGATATCGTGTCTTTCTTTGAAGAGTCGGATAAGTATGAGTCTTTATTCGTGCATGACATCAATGTTGTATAAATGTAATATACTAATGAGTGAAAGTCATGGAAATGTCCTTACATTGAAACGCAATGAGGATTTGAAAATGATGCTATATGGTGATTCTGAACGCTGTTTTAGGAAGTTTGAACCATCCGACAAGGAATGGTTGATGAAACGGGCTGAGGAGCACAACGACATCGGAGCCATCTACTGCCTGCTGTTTGGCATGAACAACAAGTTCCGATACTGGAACGAAAATTCGTTGACAAGGACACCCATGAGGAAGTAACGCTGCTGAAGCCAACAGCGGATATCCTCTGCTCTATGCCCTGCGCGAATGTTTCACAAATTTGGAAATAGAAATGAAATAAATCGTTTTTTTCGTAACATTGCGATAAAAATCACAAAGTTACTGACACTCGGCATAAAAAACAAATGATTTGTTTTGTTCTGCTCTCGTTTTTTTCGTAACTTTGCACCGTCAAAAGGAATTGTGGCATTGAAAAAAATGGAAAAGAGAAGGATTGTTGTGAAGATTGGCTCTAATGCGCTGACAAGGGCCGACGGGCGGCTCGACGTGACGCGCATGTCGGCGCTGGTCGACCAGATTGCCTGGCTGCGCAGCCATGAGTGCGAGGTGATTCTCGTGTCGTCGGGAGCCGTGGCCTGCGGACGGCGCGAACTCCGCATTGACCATGAGCTTGACTCGGTAGAGCAGCGTCAGCTGTTCTCGGCTCTGGGGCAGGCGAAGCTCATCGGCCTCTACTACGACCTGTTCCGCGAATACCACATACACGTGGGCCAAGTGCTCACGATGAAAGAGAACTTCCATCCAGGCGAGCAGTACCGCAACCAGCAGGCCTGCATGCGAGTGATGCTGGAAAACGGTGTGCTACCCATCGTCAACGAGAACGACACGGTCTCGGTGACCGAGCTGATGTTTACCGACAACGACGAGCTGAGCGGCCTTATCGCCCTGATGATGGGGGCCGACACGCTGGTGCTGCTCTCGAACATCGACGGCATCTACACCGGCAACCCTGCCGACCCGCAGTCACAGCTCATCAGGGAAGTGGCCCCGGGCACCGACCTTTCGCAATACATACAGACGGAAAGGAGCTCGGCCGGACGCGGCGGCATGCAGTCGAAGTATGCCACGGCATCGAAGATTCAGCAGGCTGGCATCCGCGTCATCATTGCCAACGGCAAGCGCGAGAACATTCTCATAGACCTGATGGAACACCCCAAGACAACACCCCACACAATCTTTGAAGTTGGAAATTGTTTTTAAACGGCTGATGTTATTGCTACTGGCAGTGGTGCCGCTAACGGTTGCCGCCCAGACGGTAGCGGCTGAGAAGACGACTGGCAAGAGGATCGCCTTCGAGGCTGTTGTCATCGACGCTCAGAGCCATCGGCTGCTACCCTTTGCCAGTGTCTATGCAAGTCCGACCTCTTCGACCATTACCAATGCCGAAGGCTCATTCACCATCAAGTGCGACTCGACCGATGTGCTGCGCATCAGCTATGTAGGCTACAAAACCCTCTACATTCGTGCGTCACAGCTTGGGAGTCAGGTGGAGTTGTGGCCTATGGAGAATCTGCTCAAGGAGGTTGTCGTGAAACCCCTTGACCTGAAAAACTTCATCCGCAAAACCACCAAGGAGATGCGACGCCAGCTGCGCAAGCACGAGAAGCGCGAGTCAAACTTCTTCTACCGGCAAATAGCTTTTTCCGACACCACCTGCTATGAATTGATGGAGGCCTTCCTCAATGCCCGATCGGCAGTCTACCTGCAGAATCTCTTCCTGCTGAAAGGACGCTTCGCTGGCATACAGCCCGACAGTCTGCACAAATATGCCTTCTATACAAACTTCTTCACGGTATCGAGCCTGCCCATGCTGACGCGCTATGACTTTACGGGCAACGCCGACATCAAACCCCTTACACGCAACTACAGGGACTTTTACAACGTAGACTATGATGTCATGAGCGACGGCGACAACCGCTTGGTGGCAGTCCGTTTCATTCCGAAGGAGGATGTCAAGAAGTCGGCTCTTGACGTGACACTCTATGTTGACCAAAAGACCCATCACCTGAGAAAAATGGAAGGACGAGTCGATTACCCCATCCTACAAAAAGACTATCACGTACTGCATTTGACAGACACGACAGAGACGCTGAAGACAGAGATCATACTCGATACCGCCACATTCAACCTAACGGTCAACATGACCGAAGACCGCGGATTCGTCGAGGTGCAGTCCGTCTACATTGACGAACAGCATGAGCGCTATGGGAAACAATTCAACACGCGTTCCATCCTCTTCAACGTGGGCGACCAACTGCCCAGCAAAGGCCGGAAGATGTGGTCTTCGGGCGACTTGCACAAATACATCCGTGAGCAAGACGACGACCCAGAGTTCTGGCATGAGAACGAGGTAGTACGCCGCACCCCTGTGGAGGAGCACGTCATGCGACTGTTTGAACACAGGAACCTCTTCGGCAATATGAAACCTGATTAAATAACGAATAATGCAAACTGAACAAACCATGCAACTGAACGAGACTTTCAAGCGAGTGAAAGGGGCCAGCAAGAGCCTGGCGCTTATCTGTGACGAAGACCGCAGCGAGGTGCTGAATGCCGTGGCCGATGCCATCGTCGGCAACAAGGAGAGAATTCTCAGGGCCAATGCCGAGGACTTGGCCAAGATGCCGAAGGACAACCCGCTGTACGACCGTTTGCAGCTGACGGAGGGGCGGCTTGCCGACATTGCTGCCGACATGCGCAACGTGGCCACCCTACCCTCGCCCCTCGGACACATCACTAAGCAGAAAACACTGCCCAACGGTCTGCGACTCTGCCGCATCAGCGTTCCCTTCGGCGTCATCGGCATGATCTACGAGGCGCGTCCCAACGTCACCTACGACGTGTTCTCGCTCTGCTTCAAGAGCGGCAACGCCTGTGTGCTGAAGGGTGGCAAGGATGCCGACTGTAGCAACCGCGAGGGCGTGGCCATCATCCACGAGGTGCTCAAGCGCTATGACGTCAGTCCCGACGTGGTGACGCTGCTGCCAGCCACCCATGAGGCCACTGCCGACATGCTCAACGCCGTGGGCTACATTGACCTCTGCATTCCCCGTGGGGGCAGGAAGCTCATCGACTTCGTGCGCGACACGGCCCGTGTGCCAGTCATCGAGACGGGTGCCGGCGTGGTGAACACCTACTTCGACAAGGAGGGCGACCTCGAGATGGGCCGTGCCATCATCACCAATGCCAAGACACGCCGCGTCAGCGTCTGCAACGCCCTCGACTGCCTGCTCGTTCATGAGAGCCGTCTCGACGACCTGCCTGCCCTCGTGGCTCCGATGCTCGAGAAGAACGTCACCCTCTACTGCGACGCCCCCTCATTTGCAAAGCTATCCTCTCTCCACCTTCCACCTTCCTCCTTCAACCTTATCCAGCCCGCCACTGCCGAGAGCTTCGGCACCGAGTTCATGGACTACAAGCTGGCCGTGAAGACCGTTGCCTCGCTCGACGAAGCGTTAGCGCATATCGACCAGTATGGCAGCGGCCACAGCGAGGCCATCATTACGCAGGACGAGGCTGCAGCCCGCACCTTCCAGGCTCACGTCGATGCTGCCTGCGTCTACTGGAACGCTCCCACCTCGTTTACCGACGGTGCGCAGTTCGGACTGGGTGCCGAGATTGGCATCTCGACACAGAAGCTGGGTCCCCGCGGCCCCATGTCACTCGAGGAGATTACCACCTACAAGTGGCTCATTGAGGGCGAAGGACAAGTAAGAGCGTGATATGGTTGAAGTAATGATGACGCTGTTTGCCATTGTCGTAGCTGGCTATGTGGCAGGCAAACTGGGATATATGGGCGGCACGTTCGACAAACGGCTGTCGAAGCTGGTAATCGACATTACCTGCCCGGCGCTTATCCTGTCGTCGGCCATGACGGGCGAGCTGCCCGACCGCCGCCTGATAGTGCCGCTACTGGGCATCAGCATCCTGACCTACATAGTGCTGGCGGCAGTGGCATGGAAACTGCCACACTTCCTTACGCGGAAAAAGGAGGAAGAGGGCATCATCGGCTTTGCCCTGATGTTTGGCAATGTTGGCTTCATGGGCTATCCTGTGGTAGCCTCGATCTTTGGTCACCAGGCGGTGTTCTATGCCGCCGTGCTCAACGTGGTAAACACGTTTGCCGTCTTCACCATCGGCACCCTATTAGTGACGGGCAGCGGTACCGACCGCGAGCGCTTCAGCCGTAAGGTGCTCTACAGCACACCCATGCTCTCGGCCTATATGGCCATGCTCATCGTGGCACTCGGCTTAGACGGCATACCGGGCATTGTGAGCCAGCCACTGACAATGATTGGCAATATCACGGTGCCTGCAGCCCTGCTTATCATCGGCTCGTCGATGTCACACCTGCCACTGCGGGCCATGCTCGGCACACCTACCATCTATGCCACCACACTGCTACGCCTCGTACTGCTGCCCGTGGGCATCCATCTGCTGTGTACCGCCCTGGGCTTCGACCCCTTCGTGGTGGGCATCAACACCGTGGTCATTGCCATGCCCGTGGCCACCTACGGCACCATTCTCTGCCTGAAATTCGGTCGCGACACGACGCTCATCTCAACGGTGACATTCATCACTACGCTGCTGTCGATGCTCACCATTCCGCTGTTGGTTGTACTGTTGAAATAGGGGTTCAGATTGCCTTTTCAGAGGAGCAAGTCAAATTACCTTGCAATTCAGCATGAATTAGCCGATGGTTCAGTATGAACTATGACCTAATTGAGGCTGAATTGCAAGGTAATTCAAGTTACTACCTTTTCCGCTCTCGGCGAACGGCTCAGAAACCTATTCTTTCTCGGCGTCTTTCTGCCTAATCTCCACCCGTCGGATCTTGCCGCTGATGGTCTTAGGCAGCTCGTCGACAAACTCCACGATACGCGGATATTTGTAGGGGGCGGTCACCTTCTTCACATGCTGCTGCAGCTCCTTGACGAGGGCATCGCCGGCCTTCGACTTCCACTCCTTTCCCAAGACGACGGTGGCTTTCACCACCATGCCACGGATGTCGTCGGGCACACCCGTAATGGCACACTCCACGACGGCAGGATGGGTCATCAGGGCCGATTCGACCTCGAACGGGCCTATGCGGTAGCCAGAGGACTTGATAACATCGTCGATGCGGCCCTCGAACCAATAGTAACCGTCCTCGTCGCGCCACGCCATGTCGCCGGTGTGGTAGATGCCGTTGTGCCACGCCTCGCGGGTCTTCTCCTCGTCGCGATAGTAGCCTTTGAACAAGCCAACGGGTTTCCTGTCGCCCACGCGCACTACAATCTCGCCCTTCTCGCCATCCTCGCACGGGGTGCCGTCGGCGCGCAGCAAGTCGATGTCATACTGGGCATTGGGAATGCCCATGGAGCCAGGCTTCGGCGTCATCCAGGGGAAGGTGCCCAGCGTCATGGTGGTCTCAGTCTGTCCGAAGCCCTCCATCATGCGAATACCCGTCTTTTCGAAGAACTTGTCGAACACGGCAGGGTTCAGGGCCTCGCCTGCCGTCGTACAGTATTCGAGCGACGAGAGGTCGTACTTCGACAAGTCCTCGCGAATCATGAAGCGGTAGATGGTGGGTGGGGCGCAGAACGAGGTAACATGGTATTTCTCGATCTGGCGCAGCAACGTGTCGGCATTGAACTTCTCATGGTCGAACACAAACACCGTGGCACCGGCAAACCACTGGCCGTAGAACTTGCCCCAGACGGCCTTGCCCCAGCCCGTGTCGGCCACGGTGAGATGGAGCGAATGCTCATGCAGATTGTGCCAGAACACGCCCGTAGTGAGATGGCCCATGGCATAGAGGAAATCGTGGGCCACCATCTTGGGTTCGCCACTGGTGCCCGAAGTGAAATACATGAGCATCGTGTCGTCGTTGTTATTGACGAAGGCGGGACGCTGGAACTTTGGGGCCTTCGCTATTTCGCCAAGATAGTCGCGGAAGCCGTCAGGCACATGCTTGCCTATAGCGATATACTGCTGAACGGTGGGGCTTTCGGCCTTGGCCAGGAGTATCTGCCCGGTCACATAGGCATCGTCGACACAGATAATGGCCTTGACACTGGCACGTGTGTTCCTGTACACAATGTCGTGCCTGGTGAGCATGTGTGTGGCGGGAATGACGATGGCCCCAATCTTGCATAGTGCCAGCATCACTACCCACCACTCGTAGCGGCGCTTCAGGATGAGCATCACGGGATCGCCCTTGACAATGCCTAACGACTGCAGATAGCTGGCTGCCTGGTCGCTCTGCTCCTTCAGCTGGGCAAAGGTGGCCCGTATCTCGACACCCTCGTCGTTGGTCCATAGCAGGGCCAGACCGTCGGGACGCTCCTTCGCCCACTCGTCCATCACGTCGTAGGCAAAGTTGAACCGCTCAGGGATGATAAACTCTAAGTTCCTATTGTAGTCCTCGACCGACGTAAACGTGGTCTGCTTCAAGAATCTTTCTACCATGTTTTTCTTTTCGATATATCGGTATTTCGTTATGACGAAATTACTCTACCGTGAAGGCGAGGAATTTCACGGCCTTGTCGCCCATGGCAAGCATGCCGTGGGGCTTGCTCGAGTCGAAGTATATAGAATCGCCCTCCTCAAGGATGATGGTCTTGCCGCCGATGTAGAGTTCCATCTTGCCCTCTAAGACAAGGTTGAACTCCTGCCCCGGATGCGAGTTCTTATAAATAGTCCTTGCTCCTGGCTTCGGCTCTACCGTAACAATAAACACATCGGCCTTGTGGTTCACGAACCCGCTCACCAAGCTCTGGTATTTGTAAGCCTTGGTTCGCTCCACGCTCATGCCCTGCCCCCGACGCACCACGAAGTACGACTTCATGTGAGGTGCCTCGGCAAACATCAGCTCCTCGGCGCTGACACCATACTTGTGGGCAATCTTCATCAGGTTCGAGATGGTGATGTCGACCTCACCCTGTTCTATCCTCTCGTATTTCTCCACCTCGATGCCGATAGTCTCTGCCATCTCCTCAATGGGGATGTCGAGAACGTCACGCAGTCCGCGCAGACGTTCACCTATAAGTTTCAACTGGTTCTCCATTTAGTTTTGTCTTGATTTTTGTGCAAAATTACGCATTATTTCCGAAATACGGTCAAGAAAACAATGTTTTTTTTCATGACAGGCTTGTAATTCGATTTTTTTTCCTATATTTGCACAGGATTTATGTGGCCGTGGGGCCACTGCGCTCAGCTTCGTTGCTGGTTTGTCATTAGAAACATAATAGAATTTGCACGTATGAAAAAACTGATTCTGCTATTTCTCTGCGGAGCTGTTCTCCCGACAGGACAGGTTCTTGCACAGAATGATATAGACGAGGAGTTACCGGTGAAGCCGTTTTCATCTCTCAGCCTTACGCTGTCGGCTGGCACTACGGGTCTGGGCTTCGACGTGTCGACTCCTGTCAGTGATTTGTTCCAGGTCAGAACAGGATTCGACTTCATGCCTCGCTTCGACTATGGCATGACGTTCGGCATAGAGTCCTACGCCAATGGCACCATTACATCGAGCAAGTTTGACAGCATGGCCGAGAAACTGAAAGGGCTGACAGGCTTCGACGTAGACAGGAAGGTGGACATGACTGGCAATCCCACCTATTGGAACTGGAAACTTTTGGTCGACGTGACCCCGTTTAAGAACAAGAACTGGCACTTCACGGCCGGATTCTATCTGGGGCCGGGCACCGTGGCCGAGGCTTACAACCGTACCGAAGAAGCGCCGTCGCTTGTAGGGATGTGCATGTATAACAACATCTACGACAGGGTGGTGAGCAGCCCCGTACTGAACGACCCAGACTATTTCTTCAACAACACGGCAGCCGAAGTACTCAACAATATCAGTTTGCTCAAGACGCTGGGATTGGACATTTCAAAATATACAGGCAATTTCGAAAATATTTATTTCGACGAAAACGACAATCCCGTCAAGTCGCTCTACGAGAGAATCAGGGACTATGGCCGACTGGGTGTGCATGTGGGCTATTACAAGCACGACATTGTCGATGCCGAAGGAAATGTGCTACACAAGGAAGGCGACCCCTATATGGTGACACCTGATGCCGACGGAATGGTCAGGGCCAAGGCAAAGGTCAATCCCTTCAAGCCCTATCTGGGATTCGGATATGGTGGCCGACTGCTGAAGAACAACGACCTCTACCGTGTTTCGTTCGACTGCGGTGTGCTGTTCTGGGGAGGCATGCCAAATATTGTGACCCACGACGGCACCGACCTGATTAATGACGTTCGCGACATTCCCGGAAAAGTGGGCGACTATGTAAAGGTAGCGAAAGCATTCAAGGTGTTTCCCGTCCTGAACCTGCGCATAACCCGCCGCCTGTTCTAAACTCCGTTTTGCAGTGGGCTATGGGGTACGCCTATGAGCTTGTGAGCTGATAGCACAAATAATACTTGCGAACCTTCTTCGACAGCAGAGCCACGTTCAGAATCTCGGAGGCTTGGCTGATGTCGCGAATGGTACCATCCTTGTAGAGAATATCGATGGAATCGTCGTCAATGGAGTACATGTCTTTCTGAATGGTGTTCAGGCTCATCATGTAATGGGCATCACTGCGGTCGATGCCCATCTGGCGCGCAATGCGCTCCTGAAGCTCGTCGATGCGCTCCTGGGGAACGGGCTCCTCATAGACCTCGACCCGAAAGATGTGACGGTCGAGCATGTCGGTGGCCAACGTTGACAGAATCTTATCGTCGGAATGCTTCCACGCCTTCATGGCACTCCAAATATCAGAGTCGTCGAGTTCTTCGTACATCAGCAACGCCTGTTCGTCAAAGTGCGTAGCATCAATATCGTTGTAAAGGAAGAACGACAACGCCGGCGAAGCAAACACACTTTTACCTTGCCTGGCCAAATCCTTGGCGCGTGTAAGCATGTTTACCAGCACTTTCTCATAGCCCACGGCGGTCTTGTGAAGATACACCTGCCAATACATCAGGCGACGGGTAGTCAGGTAGTTTTCGAGCGAATAGATGCCTTTCTGCTCAACGACCAGCCTGTCGTCGACCACATTGAGCATCTTGATAATGCGGGCAGAGCCAATGTTACCCTCGGTGACACCCGTGAAGAACGAGTCGCGGCGCAGATAGTCGAGGCGGTCCATGTCTAACTGGCTGGATATGAGCTGATGCAGGAAACGCTTAGGATACTCGTCCTTGAAAATGGCAATGGCCAAATTGAGCTGTCCGCCCAAGTCACGATTCATCTGTTCCATCATCATGAGCGAGATGTCCTCATGGGAAATGCCAGAGATAAGCGTGTTCTCCAATACATGGGAAAAGGGGCCGTGGCCGATATCATGCATCAGAATGGCTGCCTCGACGGCCTCAGCCTCAGAGTCGAAGATGAAATTGCCCTTTTGCTGAAGCGAGAGGATGGCTTCGCTCATCAGGTAAAACGCACCCAGCGAATGCTGGAAACGCGTATGGCGGGCACCCGGATAGACCACCGATGCCAATCCCAGCTGATTGATGCGGTTGAGCCGCTGAAAGAGCGAATGCCTGACGATGTCATAGAGCAGTCCGCGTGGTATCTTGATAAATCCAAACACGGGGTCGTTAATAATCTTGGCATCGCTCATAGCCGGCACATCAGAAAAAGCGTTTACCTCACGACAAGAAACCAAGCAAGGCACCTGCCGCCACCGCCGAGCCTATGACACCCGCCACATTGGGACCCATGGCATGCATGAGCAGGTAGTTGTGGCGGTCGTACTCAAGCCCCAGGTTGTGGGAAATGCGGGCAGCCATCGGCACAGCACTCACACCGGCATTGCCAATGAGCGGATTAATCTTATTGCCTTCCGGCAGGAAGAGGTTCATCACCTTGACAAAGCAGACGCCACTGGCAGTGGCAATGGCGAAGGCAAAGGCACCAATGGCGAAGATAAACACCGTGTTGAGCGTAAGGAACTCGGATGCCTGCGTAGAACAGCCTACGGTGAGGCCAAGGAGCATCACGACGATGTCGTTCAGGGCGGCACCGGCAGTCTTGGCCAAACGAGTGGTCTTGCCGCTCTCTTTCAAAAGGTTGCCAAAAAAGAGCATACCCAACAGTGGCAGGGCAGAGGGCACGATGAAAGCGGTAATCAGCAGGCCGATGATGGGAAAAAGGATGCGCTCTGTCTGGCTTACCTCACGCGAGGGTTTCATCTTGATGACGCGCTCTTTCTTGGTGGTAAGCAGTCGCATAATGGGCGGCTGAATGAGCGGCACGAGGGCCATATAGCTATAGGCACACACGGCGATGGCACCCATCAGGTTAGGCGAGAGCTTCGACGAGAGGAAAATAGCCGTCGGACCGTCGGCACCACCAATGATGGCAATGCCTGCTGCCTGATTGGGCTCGAAGCCCAAGGCCAGTGCAATCATATAGGCACCGAAGATGCCGAACTGGGCGGCAGCGCCAATAAGCATCAGCTTCGGATTGGCCAACAGAGCCGAGAAATCGGTCATGGCACCAATGCCGAGGAAGATAAGAGGCGGATACCATCCCTGACGCACTCCCTGGTAGAATATGTTAAGCACAGAGTTATCCTCGTAAAGTCCTATCTCCAAACCTGCGTCGGCACGGAAGGGAATGTTGCCCAGAATGATGCCGAGGCCAATGGGAACGAGCAGCAGCGGCTCGAAGTCTTTCTTAATGGCAAGATAAATGAAGATGGCTCCCACCACTATCATAATCAGGTTGCCCACCTCGGCATTGGCGAAGCCTGTGTAGGTGAGGAACTCATTGAAGTTTTCAGCGATAAAATCAAACATGGCTGTTTATCCTATTGTAAGCAGTACGGCACCTTCCATGACCGTGTCGCCTTGTTTTACATTGATGCCGGTCACCTTACCAGCAAACTCTGACTCGATATTGTTCTGCATCTTCATTGCCTCAAGTACGACGACGGTGTCGCCCACATTGACCTGCTGTCCCACTTGCACCTTGATTTCTGAGATCGTGCCAGGCAGCGGAGCCTTGACAGCATTGCCAGTTCCCCCTACGGCACCCGTGGGAGCTTCGATAGACTTTGCCGTAGGAGCTGATGCAGGAACTATAGTAGCCCCCTCGGAGGCTGAAAGGGGGGCTTTTGGTTTCATCGTGGGATGCTTGGCAGCATTGATGGGCTTCTGAAGCTCCACCTCAAAGGGAATGCCATTCACGTTTACCTTGGCAATGTTGCCTTCTACTTCGGCGATTTCTACTTCGTAGTCCACGCCTTTTACCTTATATTGATATGTCTTCATTATTATCTTACGTATTTCTGTTTATGACTTTTCTGTTTAGTGTAGTTCGGGGGCAGTGGGTATGTGAGGAGCCTTATGATCACTGGGAATGAAGGGGTCGTGCCAATGGGTCATCAGGCTATACTCGTCATCCCAGTCCGTGTCTTTCGACTTGATGGTAATCACACCACTCTCCACGTCGTGAACATCGTCCTCATACTGGCGCAGGGCCATGCCGATGACGGCCATGTAGACTTCCATGTCGATGCCTCGCTTGTCGAAGCCTTCCTGAAGCACGTTGCTCGTCCTGTGGCCCATCTCGATAGTCTTCTCGACTGTCTTCGTAATAGGCTTGATGGGCTGGGCATTGGCCACCTTCTTAGCCGTCTCAACATGGTTCATTACAAGGCCGAAGACGGTGAAAAAGAGCCAAAGCAGGGCCAAACAGAGGAACACGATGCCCATAGCCATGAGTGCCATGGCAAAACCATGCGGGTCTCTATCCTTGAACTGGTCGATCTTCGAGGCATTGGCCTCAATGAAATTCTCCATGCCTGGGGTAACGGCTTCTGGCTGCTTAACGTACCAACGACCGTCGACACGGGCATAAGACTGGTCGAGGGCAAGAGCAGGAACAGTGACAGAGTCGATAAGCTCGACACCGTTACCATTGTAGAGTGCAATCCACACGGGTTCCGACATGGGAACAGAAAGAGAGAGATGCAACTTGCCCTCGGCAGGGGTAGAGTTGCAGAAGAACACAAGATGCTGCCGTGCGCCAATACTGGTACGAGCCTCCCCACTGGGAATGAGGCTCATGCGACTGATGCGTTCGGGCGCAGACATCTTCTTGTCGAGAACGGAGCGGTCGGTGGTGAGATACATGCCACGCACGTTGTAGGTCGAGAACGACGTGTTGGCCAACTCGATCCAGGCATTATGCCTGCCGTACTCGTCGGTAATGCTGGCTTCGTTGTTGGTGAGAACTTCACTCAACTGTATGTTCTTGGCACCTTGGCCAAACATCACAGCCGAAGTTGTCAGCAGCAGCGAACCGAGCAAGAGTCTGAGTTTATTCATTGTGTATTATTATATTTTGTTTTTCGGAATCATAGAAGCAATCAACAAGTGCTATGGTGCTTTCTACCCACAGAAGAACAGTACCACAATCTGCGCGGTGAAGATGCGGAGAAACATGGATAGCGGATAGACGGTTGAATAGCCGATGGCCGGTGCTTCTTTCGAGCAGATGCTGTTGGCATAGGCCAATGCAGGGGGATCTGTATAGGTACCGGCTATCATACCTGCAATGGTGAAGTAGTTGAACTTGAACCTCAAGCGGGCGATGGGGCCTATTATTAATATAGGTATAATCGTAATAAGGAAGCCTGTGAGCACGTAGAGCAAGCCGTCGCCTTCGACCACGGTCGAGAAGAACGAAGCACCCGCCTTGATGCCTACCGAAGCAAGGAAGAGCACAAGGCCAATCTCGCGAAGCATCATGTTGGCCGACGTCGTGGTATAGGTCACCAAGTGAATCTTATATCCATAACGGCCAATGAGGATGGCAATAATAAGCGGTCCGCCTGCCAAGCCGAGCTTCACGGGAACGGGCATGCCAGGGATGGCAATGGGCAGCGAGCCAAAGATGAGGCCAAGGAAAATGCCCACGAAAATGGTGGCGATGTTAGGCGCGTCAAGACGCTTCACCGAGTTGCCCATCTTGTTGGCCACACGGTCGACAGCATCTTCAGGACCCACCACCATAATCTTATCGCCCACCTGTAAGGGCAGGCTTCCCGAAGCGAAGAGATCGAGGCCATGACGGGTGACACGGGTAACATTGACGCCATGCACACTCGAGAAGTGCATCGATGCCAGCGTCTTGCCGTTTATTTCCGAGTTGGTAATGAGAATGCGCTTCGACACGAGCGGCTGATCCTGCTGTTCAAAGTCTATGTCGAGCTTCGGGCCGATGAAAGCCATGATGGCCTCTTGGTCGGCTTCGGCACAAACAATGAGCATCTGGTCGCCTAAATGGAAGATGGTGTCGCGGTTGGGAATGCAGAGTTCACCCTCATGAACGAGGCGCGACACCACGAAGTCGCGGTTCAGGAAGTCATGCACCTGCAGCAGCGTCTTGCCTTCCAGATACTTATTGGTTACCTCAAGATGCATCTTATAGGGCTTCTTGTTGGCCTTGCCTTCTTCCATGGCAGCCAGCTCTTCTTCCTCCTTCTCCAACTTCACCTTGCAAAGATAGCGAACAAGAATAGTGGCACCGATGATGCCCAGCACACCAAGTGGATAGGCACAGGCGTATGCAGAGGCAATCATGGGAGGATTAGAGCCGAACACTGAGGAAAGAGCCTCATTGGCTGCACCAAGACCAGGGGTGTTGGTCACGGCACCATAGAGCGTACCGACCATCATGGGCAGTGCATGCGGCTGTGAGGTATCAAAGAAAATGAAATAGCAAGCAAACATCACAAGGATGTTGAGCAGGATGGCCGAGGCAGCAAGACCGTTAAGCTTGATGCCCGCCGTACCGAAACTCTCAAAGAAGCCGGGACCTACCTGCATACCAATCATAAAGACAAAGAGGATGAGGCCGAAGTCCTGCATAAAGGTAAGGATGGGCAGCGGAGCAGTGAAACCTACATGTCCGGCCACAATACCCGCAAACAACACGAAAGTAACGCCCAAAGAGATGCCGCCTATCTTAATCTTACCAAGATAGACACCCACGGCAATGACGATGGCATAGAGCAATGCGATGTGGGCTACCGATTCTGTATTGATGAATAAATTAACGAGCCATTCCATTGTTTTGGGAATTTAGGGAAGTTACGTTATTTGCGCAATGCCTTTATTGAGTCGCGAAGCGTCTGTATCTTCTCCTCGGCATCGGCCTGTTTCTTGCGCTCCATAGCCACGACAGCCTCGGGAGCGTTGGCCACGAAGCGTTCGTTCGAGAGCTTCTTCTTCACACCGTTGAGGAATCCTTCGAGATGCTCGATTTGTGCCTCCATCTTCTTGATTTCTTCATCGACATTAATCATTGAGCCAAGGGGCACGGCATACTCGTCGGTGCCTACCATGAAGGCACTGGCGGTGGCATCCTTAGTGGCTACGACGGTAATGGCGCTGAGATTGGCCATCTTGGCAACGATGGCGTTGTAGGCCTCATAGTCGTTTTTGCCGACGGCTTGCAGTTCGAGTTTCTCCTTGGGTGCAATATTCTTCGAAGAGCGAACGGTGCGAACGCCAGATACGATCTGCTTTACCAGCTCGATGTCGGCAATCAGTTTCTCCGACTCGGCGGGCAAACCGCCGAGCACGAGGGGCGAGCGCATGATGCTGTCGCCCGGCTTGCGGTCGTAAAGGGCCTGCCATAGCTCTTCGGTGATGAAGGGCATGAAGGGGTGTAGCATCTTGAGCAGTGTCTCGAAGAAGCGCAGTGTGGCATCGTAGGTTTCGCGGTCGATGGGTTGTGCCTGACCGTCGACATAGGCGGGCTTCACCATCTCTAAATACCACGACGAGAACTCGTCCCAGAACAGCTTGTAGACGGTCATGAGGGCATCGCTGATGCGGTACTTCGAGAAGTGGTCCTGCATCTCGGCGTTGGCTTGCAGTAGCTTGGCTTCCATCCAGGCAACGGCGGTCTTGTTTGTTGCTGTGGCACAGCAACATGCTGAACTGTCGGCCACCTGCCAGCCCTTCACCAGACGGAAGGCGTTCCATATCTTGTTGTTGAAGTTGCGGCCTTGCTCGCAGAGGGCTTCGTCGAAGAGAATGTCGTTGCCGGCAGGAGCCGAGAGCATCATGCCCATACGCACACCGTCGGCACCGAACTTCTCGATGAGTTCGATGGGATCGGGGCTGTTGCCAAGCGACTTCGACATTTTGCGACCGAGCTTGTCGCGCACAATACCTGTGAAATAGACGTTCTTGAAGGGGAACGTGCCCATATACTCCTCACCAGCCATAATCATGCGGGCCACCCAGAAGAAGATGATGTCGGGTGCGGTTACGAGGTCGCTGGTGGGGTAGTAGTAATTGATTTCCTCGTTGCCGGGGTTGCGGATGCCGTCGAACAGCGATACCGGCCACAGCCACGAAGAGAACCACGTGTCGAGGGCATCCTCGTCCTGACGCAAGTCACTGAGCTGGAGGTTGGGGTTGTTGCTTTCCTGGCGTGCGAGGGTGAGAGCCTCTTCGGCAGTCTCGGCAACGACGAAGCGCTCCTCAGCGGGAGAACCGCTGAGCACGGGATAGTAATAAGCCGGAATGCGGTGACCCCACCACAGCTGGCGGCTGATGCACCAGTCCTGGATGTTCTCCAACCAGTTCTTGTAGGTGTTGACATACTTCTGCGGATAGAACTTCATCTCGCCGCTCATGACGGGCTTCAGGGCTATCTCGGCAAAATGCTCCATCTTCAGGAACCACTGCAGTGAGAGGCGCGGCTCGATGGCCGTATCGGGATTGCGCTCAGAGTAACCCACCTTATTGGTGTAGTCCTCTACTTTTTCCATGAGCCCCGCTTCCTGCAGGTCCTTGGCAATCTGCTTGCGACAGTCGAAGCGATCCATGCCCACATAGAGGGGCGACTGCTCGCTGATGGTGCCGTCGGCATTGAAAATATCGATGGTTTCCAGGTTGTGGGTCTTGCCCAACATGTAGTCGTTGGTGTCGTGGGCAGGTGTCACCTTCAGACAGCCCGTACCAAACTCGATGTCGACGTAGCGGTCTTCGATGACGGGAATGACGCGGCCTACAAGCGGTACAATGACCTTCTTGCCCTTCAGCCACTGGTTCTTCGGGTCCTTGGGATTGATACACATGGCCGTATCGCCCATGATGGTCTCAGGACGTGTGGTGGCCACGACGGCGTAGTAGCCCTTTGCGTCTTTGTGGACGACGTTGCCATCGGCATCGCTTGTTGCGATGCCATCGCAACAAACCGAACCGTCGGCATTGGCCACATAGTATTTCAGATGGAACAGATGGCTCTGCTCTTCCTTGTAGACCACTTCCTCGGTAGAGAGAGCAGTGAGGGCCTTGGGATCCCAGTTCACCATGCGAAGGCCACGATAGATGTAGCCCTTGCGGTAGAGGTCGACGAAAACCTTGATGACGCTCTCAGAACGCACCTCGTCCATGGTGAAGGCCGTACGGTCCCAGTCGCAGGAGGCACCCAGCCGGCGCAGCTGCTTGAGGATGATGCCGCCATGCTCATGGGTCCAGTCCCAAGCATGCTTCAGGAATTCGTCGCGAGAGAGGTCGCGCTTCTTGATGCCCTCGGCAGCCAGTTTCTTCACTACCTTAGCCTCAGTAGCAATCGAGGCGTGGTCGGTGCCAGGCACCCAACATGCATTCTTCCCTTCCATGCGGGCACGGCGAATCAGAATGTCCTGAATGGTGTTGTTGAGCATGTGTCCCATGTGGAGCACTCCCGTCACATTGGGCGGCGGAATAACAATAGTGTAGGGCTCGCGTCCGTCGGGTTTCGAGCTAAACAGTTTGTTGTCTACCCAGTACTGATACCATTTGCCTTCGACCTCTTTCGGGTCGTATTTACTTGCAATTTCCATACCTTATCTTATAGCTTTCTCTATTTTTGGGTGCAAAGGTACGAAGAAAAAACGAGACAGCGAAATATGGGAGAGGCGTAATGCGTTAATCGGTGTTAAAGTTTAGCATTGTTTAAATAGGACAAAAACAGTTCTACCCCTTTTCGTTTGCATAATCATGCACTTTTAGGCTTTACTTGAACACGTTTGCAATTCATGCTGCATTACGATGCAATTCAGTTCAAATTGCCACGTAATTCAGCACGAATTGCAGCACAATTTAACACAAATTACAACCACTTGGAAATCAACGAGTTAGAAACACCAAGAAACGAATATTTATTCATAGGCAATCGTTCCATAGGAGGGGGCGGTCACCCAGCTCAACATTTCTCGAAATAATGACGAATAACCTTCATATAGGGTGTCAAGGTCTTCTGGAATGTTCGCCCCCAGCGGTTGACACTGGTGTGGCAATAGCTGATCATAAGCCGGCGACGGGCACGCGAAATGGCCACATAGAATTTGCGGCCCTCCTCGCCATCGTCGGCCAAGTCATTGCCAAACGAACTGGGGAACTTCCCTTCAACCGCATCAAACACGATGACATTGTCGAACTCCAGCCCCTTGGCTTTGTGGACGGTTGAGACGAAGACACGCTCCTGCATGCTCGACGCGCCGCAAAGGTCGGCTTCTTTCATAGTGGTCAGGTCTGGAATATGACAAGCCAACTGCTCTGCAAGCGACCGTCCGCTTTTTGGGGTCAGCAAGTCGCTCTCAACGTATCTTACAAGGTGGACGAGCTTCGGTATCTCCCCTATCCGCTGCTGTTCGCGCAGATACTCATAGGCATGCTGCAGTTCCATGGAGAGTGCCGGTCCCTCGGTTTCCACATAAAGCCTGTCGACCGCATGAAGATACAAGTCACGATAGGCCATGCGTAGCTTTTCGGCCGTCCGACGGTGTCGACTGGCAAACTCCAACTGCCTTCCTACCTTCTTGCGTGCTTCCGAATAATCATGGGTCACCAGACTGAGCGTAGCCACAATATCGTCGTCGGCCAGATGCGAGTTCTGTCCCTCCAGTCCCAGTTCGGCAAGCAACGATTTCAGCTTGTAACTCTTCAGCCTTGGATGCAGCAAACGGGTCAGTTTCAGCGTGTCGAAATAGGTGGGCCACAGCTGTTGCATAGACAGTTCCGGCGCATATCTGCGCATGTTGTGCTCCAGAATCTGATAGTCGTAGGTAGCATTATGCCCCAGAATCACACCGTCTTTCGCGAACTCCACAAACCGACGCATAGCCTCCTCATGCGAAAGATGCTCATGCAGCCCATACTCCTCAACAAGTGGGTTTGCCACGTCGCCCAGCATCGGAGGCAACTTCCTGTCTGTCTCCACGAAAAGGTTCAACGTGCCTACCACCCTACCCTGCCTCGTTCGCAATGCTGCTATCTGTACGACATCGTCGTCAAACACGCTAAGACCCGTCGTCTCTGTGTCGAAGACAATGATGTCGTGCCCTTCATAGGCCTTGACAAACTCGGCCACGTAAGTGGAATCCTCGTAGACAAGGAAGTCGGTGGGCGCAATGGCTTGCTCCATCATGGCGTGGACGAACCGACGCGAGGCCGAACTCGACTGGAACACCCGCAAGCCTGTCAGCAACTGCGTCCAGGCTATGAAGTTCTGCTCCATGGTCAGCACACAAAGATGGGCCAAAAGGGTACGCACACCGACGGTGGTAAAGAGGTCGATGCCCGAAATCTTGAAGTGAGGCAATGTACCCATGGCAGCACTCACCTCGTCGGCATCGCTGTTGAAGGCCACCACAACTGCCGTCGTTTCCTGCGGATGCTGCTCGTAAAGCTCTCTGACGCAACGCGCCACCATGTTCACTTCGTCAATGTTTGTTTCTGCTTCCATCAGCACCAAACAGCCTGGTTCACAAGGTTTTTCGTTCTGTGTAGTAGGAAGAAGGTCGCGAGCAATAGCCAACTGGCGCTCGCCATATTCGTTGAAGACATTGAGCAGATACCGAGGCGAACGATAGTTCTGGTAGAAATTGTGGAAGCCATTGGCTCCGCAACGCTCACGCAACAGCTGAAGTGTATCGGTTTTCGCCCCCATAAACGAAAAGATAGCTTGCTGGGAGTCGCCCAGATAAACCACTGTGGCGCCATCGTTTGTAAAAAGGTCGATAATGGCGAGCTGCAAGGGGTTCAAGTCCTGAACTTCGTCCACCTGTATCCAGTCATAGCGTGGCCAGACCGTCTTCCCTTCCCGGCCATCGGTCTCTTTCTCTCCGCCATGCCCGTCTTCGGTCATAGCATCGTATGTCAGCAAAAGGAGGTCCTCAAAATCCACCAAGTCATTCTGCCTTTTATACTGCTCGTAACGCCCTGCTGCATAAAGCATAAACAGCAGTTGGCGGGCATCGCTACTCAGAATTGCCCCCTCTTCACGAAACGTGTCGGCATGCCGGTACAACTCAATGGCCGACGCCTGGGTATAGGGCAGTTCGAAAGCGACACACAATTCCCGCAGAGCCCTCGGCCGCATGGCATCGCGATGCACTATCAGGGAGGAAGGGTAGTGGCGACAACACTGGTACATCAGGTGCTGAAGGTTGATTACCTGTGAATAGCGTTGCCGATGCTTTGCCTCAGCCAGCACCAGCAGCTCATCCTCGCCCAGGTAGTCGGCCAGGATGCTCATCGACATGTCGGTGTCAATCACCGCCGCCTGCTCTGGAAGCACCCCGCTCTGAAACAAGAACTGCGAACAGAAGCGGTGTACATTCCCGACGAACAAGTTCTCCACACCGTCCGTCTCACGCTGGCCGTTTCCTTCCGTTCGCTCCAAAATACGCTCTCGCATTCCACGTGCCGCACGGTTGGTAAACGTCAGACAAGCCATCTGGCTGAAGTCGACGCCCTGCTTCCGGGCCCAGACCACACGCTCGGCAAGCACGGCCGTCTTGCCGCAGCCGGGAGGCGCCAACACTAAGTGATAGCCCCCCGATGCCGCAATGACAGCCTGCTGCTCACGATTGAACTCCATCCGAACCTCAGGTTATTCAGACTTGAACAGATCCTTAATGCCACCGATGCTCCCCATCAGGTTGGTAGCCTCGTAAGGCAGATAGACGGTCTTGGTCTTGTCGCCGGTAGCCAGTTCCTGAAGCATCTGGATATACTTCTGCGCCAAGAGGTAGTTGGCAGGATTGGTGCTCTTGCCCACAGCCTCGGTAATCAGCTCAATAGCCTTTGCCTCGGCCTCGGCCTTGCGAATACGAGCCTGAGCCTCGCCTTCGGCTGTCAGGATGGCCTGCTGCTTGGCAGCCTCGGCACGATTGATCATAGCGGTCTTCTCGCCTTCCGATGCCAAGATCTCAGCAGCCTTCTCACCCTCGGAAGTCAGAATCTGTGCACGCTTGTTGCGTTCGGCCTGCATCTGTTTCTCCATCGCATTGAGCACGGTGGCAGGAGGCGTGATGTCCTGCAGCTCCACGCGGTTCACCTTTACGCCCCATTTGTCGGTAGCATCGTCAAGCACTAAGCGCAGCTTCGTGTTGATGGTGTCACGAGAGGTCAGCGTCTCGTCTAATTCCAGCTCACCGATAATGTTACGCAAGGTGGTCTGCGTCAGCTTCTCAATGGCATTGGGCAGGTTGTTGATTTCGTAGGCGGCCTTGTAGGGGTCCATAATCTGGAAATAGAGCAATGCGTTGATTTCCATCTGGATATTGTCCTTCGTAATCACGTTCTGCGAAGGGAAGTCATAGACCTGCTCACGAAGATCGATGGTCGACGAGTAAGAATAGCGGCCATGATTAAGCACCACGATGCTCTTGGCATTGTCAATGAAGGGAATGATGAAATTCACACCGGCCGAGAGGGTATCGTGATACCGTCCCAGACGCTCAATGATTTTCGTTTCCGACTGAGGAATAATCAGTAAGGCCTTCTTTACCAGCACAATGGCGGCGATGGCCAGGGCAAGGAAAAAATAGAATGTAAAATCCATAGTAATTGTGAATTGTAAATTATGAATTGTGAATTATGAATTACTTTCAGTCTGCACAGTGATGATAGTGCTTTCACGCCCCACCACCTTGACACGCGTTCCAGCGGCTATTTCGTCGTCACTGACCGATACCGCCTTCCACAAGTCGCCATCTATGGCCACATAGCCAAAGCCCTTGGCCTGGATAGTTTCACTGACCCGCCCCATGCGTCCCAGCAATGCATCGGCATTGCTCACGCGCTCCTTGCCTTTCTGTTGCAGATAGCGCAAGGCAAACGGACGCACTTGGAAGAGGCTGAACAGCGTCACCAGCCCGAACACGGCCAACTGAACATAAATGTTCGAGAAGGGGGCCACAATGGCTGCACCCATGGCACCGATGGCTATACACATGATGAAGAAGTCGCCAGAAGTCAGCTCTAAAATCAACCCTAAGACGGCCAGCACCGCCCACAATTGCCACATATTGGCTAAAAGATACTCTATCATACGCTTTTTATTTTTTTCTTTTATTTTTTTATTCTTTTATTTTTTTATTTTTTATTACAGCGACAGGACAAAATCGTCCCAGTCCTTTGTCGTGCCCTTCTTTCCGAAGATTTTCAGGTAAAGGCGGCTCCGCGTCGTAGCCACACTTTCCTTCGAATGGGCGGTCAGGATAGCAATATCCTTCGGCTGAATGCGTATCTTGACAAGCAAGCACACATGATAGTCATTGAGGGAAAGATTGTAGAGGCTGTACAGCTTTTCCGTGAATCCTGTATAGATGCCGTCTACCAGCATGGCCAACTGCTGCCAGTTTTCTTCGCCCATGCTTCGGCCCTCGCTCAGCAGCTGCTGAATCTTCAAGTAGATGTCCGAACTGAAGATGTCGCCTTCGGCCCTCTCACGTTTCTCGTTCTCAATCAGCGCAATGGTATTGGCATAGTCGAGACGGGCCTTCTTCTCTTCCAACTCCAGTCGAAGCAGTGAGTTTTCAGAACCCAGCTTCGCAATAAGGCGCTCCAACTCCTCAATCTTCATTCGGTTGCCTTCCACGTCCTGTTCGCTCTGCAGCGCCTTCACCTTGTTTAGGCGCTCCTGAAGCAGCAACACTTTGCGCCGGCTGTTCTGTAGTGTCACCACAAACAGGGCAATATACGTCACTGTACCTATGCCAAGAAGGAACAGCTCGCGTTGCGTGAGTATGGTCATGATCGTAATCATGTTGCAAAGATACACGAAAAAAGTGAACTAAGCAAACTTTTTCGTTCGCAATAGTTCGCAATTTATTCAGCAGTTCGCAAAAATTTGCAAAGTGTCCACGGAGTCCTTCTCAGTCTTATATATAAATAAGGTATAAGGTTCGCTACACCGCATCATTTTGGTTGATTATTTTTGTAATTCTGCCAAGAAAAAAACACCTTCCATAAAAAGTCAACATCAAATAAGTTCTTTCTTCAAAAATTATTCGTATCTGTGCAGCCGACTTCTTTGGCACCACGGAGCATGGGGGTGAGAATTCCTTGTCGAGGTGAAGACATGGAAGTCCAGCTTACTCGGTAGGCAACCTCACGCCGTACATGCCCTTCCAAGGACTGTGAAGGTGTGGGCTTAATGGTGGGCCGAAACTGTCGGCAGTCGTCAAGAGTCCGGTATATTACCATTTTGTCTGCCGTCTCTTCCACTTGTAGGCAAAAAAGTGCCCGATTCCTTGGCAGTATGGAAAATATTCTGTAACTTTGCAGTGTCGTAGTAGGTCACGCTTCCCAGCGTGACTTCCATGGCAAGCAGCAATATAGCATGATGATGAACGAACGCAG
>CAJONO010000078.1 GCA_905235905.1 uncultured Prevotella sp. | reverse complement strand
GTTTCATTTCAAAAACCTGCTTAATAGACTGTATTTCAATTATTTCAAAGAGCGATTAGTCCACTTTAACGGGACAGTAGTGATAGTAAATATTTAATAGGAATTGAATTCATATATAATTTGGAATTATTTGGAAATGGCTAAATAATGAGCAAAGGTGTTGTTACAGCGAGCGTATTCAGAGCATTAAACTTCCATAGAAATAGATGCTGCTGTTGTCGGGCTCAAGGCGGAGCTGGTAAGAGCCGCTGAGGGTGGAGGGCAGCATAAGGGTGGTAAGTGCTGAAGGTACAATGACAGAATAAACAATGTTGTCGTACTCGTCAATAATACTTAAAGAATAATCTTCATGTCCATCAGCGAAGGTAATGAAATGACCATTTAGGTCTACGTAAGGTACATGTGGAGGTGCCTTCGGAACACTTGGCATTGTGCCTGAGTGGTCATAAATGCCAACAGTCATTGTGACGGGTTCGGCAAACAAGTTTGCTCCAGCAAACAGAATGGTAGTGAGCAGTGATAAGTAATAACGTTTCATAATACTACTTTTTGATTAAACAATCAATATTTGATGAGTTTCCCGCTGCAAAATTACTCCGACATAAAAAAAGCCCCAAACATTTTGGGACTTAAGAATTAAGCAAAAATTAAGTACTATGATTCGGTAAGGTAATGTCCTGTAAATCAGTGGAATTAAACAGGCCGGCAGAATTAAGTGGTTGTTAAGTGCAGCTGTCTCTAATGTCAATATCGAACTTTTCAATCTCTTTCTTGAGCTCCTTGCTGCTTCCAGAGTCTGAAAAAAGTGAGCTGAACATTTCCTTGCTGATTTGTGAAATGTACGGGGATGACACACCCAGCAAGTTTGAAACAGCCTTTACATTGAGGTGGAGGCGGAAAAGGTAGCATGTGCGGTATTTCTTTTCATCAAGAACACCGTTAGATGTCAAGAAAGCATACAGTTTTGGCATGTATTGCTGCGCAAAGCCATCAAGGTCGCACAAGTCTTTGTCAGACAATTTCATTCCCCGTTTTAGCTTATATTGCAGAATAGCATGAAAGTCTGAATTGATGAAATGCATTTCTACAGTGTCTTTGGCCGTATGCAAGCTTTGGTTATAGCAGAATATTTTGTATTCCAACTGTTTAATTTCTTTCGTCTTTTCATTGATTATTGCATTGAATTTGTCTTCAAGCGACTCTTCCAATTCTTTTTTCTGGTTCAGGTAATCCGCAGCAAGGGCCTCAAGGTTCTCCTTTTCTTCCTGCAGTTTTCTTAATGTGGCTTTGTTCTTCTCATAATCTTTTCTTTCTGCTTCTCTCTCTCTTCTCTTCTTCCAGACTATAAAAAGGAATAGCGCGCTTGAGCATATAAACACCATGACCATATAGAGGAATTGCGAATGTTCTCTGTCTGCCCTTACTTTTTCTTGGACAGCCAGCTCTTTATGGCGTGTGTAATTATAAATGTTATGAGCTTTCTCTACCTCGGCTGTAGCCATTTGGGCATATACGGAATCGTTCATTGCATAGCTGTAAAGGGCATATTTAGCGGCAGAGTCGGGCTTGTTCATTCTGAGGAACAGGCCGGAAAGTTCTTTTGAAGCCATGTTCTGGTTCATGTAGTCTTTTCCAAATATCAGTTCTTTCCTGAAATAGTGTTCAGCTGAGTCATGGCGGTTTGTGGCTTCATAGTATTCTCCCTTGCAGTTGTAGAAAGCTTCCCGTCCATGTTCAATGTTACCAAGTGAGTCAAAATAGCCAGACTCACGCTCGTAGATGTCAATGAAATGTTTTGCTTTTTGCTTCATGTCCATCTTTAGAAGGCTGGGGATGACGGCTGCAAAATATCTTGATGTATTTTTTTGAAAGCCTTCCTTGTAGAAATCATCAAACAAGATTTCTCCAATATGAACAATAGAATCATACATTTGAAGCCTTTCAAATGCGGGGATTTTATATGCATAGGCATTTATGGCAGACAAGGTGTCTTTTCCTTTCCAAGCATATTTGGAAAAACAATCCAGGCACTTCAAATTCTCGTTCAACAGGTTTTGCTGATAGAAAAGTATTGCCATCTGTGCATACACGCGGCAGAGCTGGCGGTAGTCGCAGTCCGCGGCTGTGGTGTCAGCGCGGTCTATGGCGTCGTGGTAGGCGGCGAGGGCTGCGGGAGCCTCGCCGCGGTCGGCATGGGTGCGGCCCAGCAGGTAGTGGGCCTCCATCTGCTCGTTAGGAGTGCCGTGGCGGTCGAACCAGTCGGCGAGGGCCTGGGCCAGGGAGTCGTCGGTGAGGACGCTGTCGGCCTGGTTCATGGCTTGCAGCTGAGCCAGCTGCTGCTGTCTATGCTCGCGCTGCCCGCCGCTGCAGGCGACGAGGAGCAGCAATATTATGAAGAATGTGTATTTCATAGTGAAAAGCCCTCCTGCACCCCTAAAGGGGGAGATGTTTTCCGTCGGGTTCTCCACCTTTAGGGGGCAAGGGGGCTAATTTCCGTCGGGTTCTCCACCTTTAGGGGGGCAAGGGGGGCTTATTACTTGCACATGATGCCCCGGCTGGTGCTCTCGAGGAACTTGATGATGTTCTGTATCTCGGGGCTGTCGGGCACCTGCTCCTTAATCTGAATGATAACGTCGTAGACGCTGGTCTTGCCGTGGAAGAGCAGACGGTAGGCGTTGGCGATGTGCTTCTGCACCTTCTTGTCTATCCCCGCAAAGTCCATGATAGTAGTGTTCGGACCTCCGTACTCCATGGGGGTGCCACCGGCAATGACGTAGGGCGGCACATCCTGAGAGAAGGCGCAGCCAGCCTGAATCAGCGACAGGTCGCCGGCGCGGGTGTTGGCGTTCTGGATGGCTCCCGTGGAGAAGATGACGCCATTGCCGATGGTGCAGTCGCCGGCTATCTCCACACCGTTGCCGAAGACACAATTCGTGCCCACCACGGTGTCGTGGCTGATGTGTACGCCCTCGAGGATGTAGTTGTGGTCGCCTATCGTGGTGCAGCCGTCGCGGTGGGTGCCGCGGTTGATGACCACGTTCTCGCGGATGATGTTGTTGTCGCCAATCTTGACGTACGACTTCTCGCCGCGGTAGTTGAAGTCCTGCGGCAGGGCGGCAATGACCGACCCCTGGTGAATCTTGTTGTTCTTGCCGATGCGGGCACCGTCGAGGATGCTGACAAAGGGGAAGATGATGCAGTTGTCGCCTATCTCCACGTCGTCCTCGATATACACGAAGGGGAATATCTTACAGTTATTGCCGATACGGGCCTTGGGGCTGATCTCGGCTTTTGGACTTATCTCTGACATATCTTGATCCCCCTAAGTTAGGGGGTTGGAGGTCTGAACAAGCGTATATCAGACCCATTAATGGAACATTTTTCGTTGGGAATCTGCGCTTGTTCAGACCCCCTGCCCCCTAACTTAGGGGGTTAGCGCCCGCCTCCTCCGAGGGCTGTATAGAGGCTCACGACAGACTGCATCTTGTTAAAGTCGGCCGTCGCCTTGTTGAGCTGTGCGCTGAGCAGCTGCTGCTGTGCGGTAAGCACCTCGAGGTAGCTCGAGCCGCTGCTCTTGTAGAGGGCGCGGGTGTCCTCCACGTTCTTCGTGAGCACCTCTACGCGCTCGCTCTCCACCTTCGAGTTGTCGTCGTAGCCGTTGTAGTTCACCAGCGCGTTCGACACCTCGTTGCCGGCCTGCAGGATGAGGTTCTGCCAGGTGTTGAAGGCCTGCTCATACTGCAGCTGGCTCACCTTCAGGTTGGCCGTCAGGGCACCACGCTGGAAGATGGGCTGCGTGAGCGAGCCAAAAAGCGTGGTGAGCCACTTGCCGGGATTCATCGCGCCGCTCATGTTGCTGAAGGCTGCCGTGGCACCCACGGTGATGTTGGGATAGAACTGCGAGCGGGCCGTCTGCACGTCGTGGAAACAGGCGGCGAGGTTCATCTCAGCATTGTGCACATCGGGACGGTTCTGCAGCAGTGCGACGCCAACACCGGTCTTGAACTCGGTGGGCAGCGACTGCTGGGCCAGCGTGGAGCGTGGAATCTGCTGTCCCTGTTGCCCGATGAGCAGCGAGAGAGCGTTCTCCGTGGCACGTATCTGGCGGCGGAACTCGTTCATCTGTGTCTGCGTGCTGAGATAGGCTGCCTGGGCGCTCTGCACGCTGGTGGAGCGCACACGGCCCAGGTTGTACTGCAGCTGCATCATCTCCCACGTCTCCTTGGACATGGCCTGCATCTCGGTGACGATGCGCAACTGCTCGTCGAGCATCAGCAGCGTGTAGTAACAGTTGGCGATGCCGCTGATGATTTGGGCCCGGACGGCCATCTGGTAGTCCTTGAAGCCCAGCAGCTTCATCTGCGTGGAGCGCTTCTGCGACAGGATGTTGCCGAAGAGGTCGAGGGTCCACGATGCCGTAATGGGCAGCGAGTAGCTCTTCGTTGTCGACGACGGGTCGGTATAGACGGTAGAAATAGAGCCCATGTTCTGTCCGCCAAGGGTGACGGCAGGCAGGAAGGCCAGCTTGGCAGCCTGCAGCATGGATTCATACATCTGTACGGTGAGCGCTGCGTTCTGCAGGTTAGCGTTGCGCTCCAGTCCCTGCTCGATGAGCGACTGCAGCTGCGGGTCGGTGAAGACCTCGCGCCAGGGCAGGTTGCCGAAGGACGCCGTGTCCTGCGGGGCGACGGCCAGCGTGTCGCCATCGACTACGGCATCGCGGATGAGACCGTCTGCGATCACCTCCGGACGCTCGTACTTGTTGTAAACACCGCAGCTCGACAGCAGAAGGACTGCGGAGAAAACTATTAAAACTTTTTTCATATCTCTTATATTTGGGTTTTGACTATAGAATGTGGACTGTAGACCTTAGATTTAGACTTTAGACCTTAGACTTTGGACCTTAGACTTTAGACGTCAGCGATGATTGCTTTAGGACGGTAGAGGCGGGTGCGGTGGCGTATTTGGATGCGCTCGGAACCGAAATTGATGAGGATGCCGTCGTCAATGCCAGTGGCGGTGAGATAGTTCACCAGCTGCACCTCATTGACAGGCACAAGCGTGTTGATGGCTTTAAGCTCTACGACAACCCTTTGCTCAACAACCATATCAGCCTTGTATGAGCCTATGACATGCCCTTTGTAGGACACATTGAAAGGGACTTCGGTAGCCACGGATAGTCCGGCTTCTGTGAGTTCGATGTACAAAGCGTTCTTGTACACATTCTCCTCATAGCCTGGCGTAAAGTGACTCCTTACTATCTTTGCGCGCTCAATGATAGCCTCAACCAGCTGTAAATTATCCATAACTTAATATCAAAGTCTAAAGTCTGAAGTCTGAAGTCTAAAGTCTGAAGTCTGAAGTCTGAAGTCTAAAGTCTTAAGCCTGAAGTCTGAAGTCTAAAGTCTTAAGCCTGAAGTCTAAAGTCTTAAGCCTGTACTATAGTCAATTTATTTCTCCACTTCGTATGTCACGGGCTCTTTGTGCGCATACTGTGCCAGCTCGGCGGCCACCTCGCTGTTGCCCTCCTCGTCTTCGAACTTCATGGGCGAGATCTTCTCCTGCAGCGTCTGGAAGATGACGAACAGGCCGGGCACGACGATGATCTGGAGCAGCGTACCGATGAGCATACCACCGACGGCAGCAGCACCGAGCGTCTGGTTACCGTTCTTGCCCACACCCGAGGCGAACATCAGCGGGAGCAGACCGATAATCATGGCCAGCGACGTCATGAGGATAGGACGCAGACGGGCGGCGGCACCGAGCACGGCCGACCATGAAATGGCCATACCCGTCTGGCGGCGCTCCAGGGCGAACTGTATGATCAGGATGGCGTTCTTCGCCAACAGACCTATGAGCATGATGAGCGATATCTGCATGTAGATGTCGTTGGCATGGCCGAAGATGTTGGTGAACAGGAAGCAGCCTGCCAGTCCGAAGGGCACAGAGAGAATCACG
>CAJONO010000077.1 GCA_905235905.1 uncultured Prevotella sp. | reverse complement strand
GTATTGTCATGGGCCTACAGGAAGCCAATCCACGGATTTAGTTACTTTGGCGGGGCAATTTGTTTTCAGTTTATAGAGGAAAGGTAGCATTATTTCTTGATATGGCCAAACATAGTGATGAATAATTATAGCAGTGGCGAAAGCAAACGAGTAATACTCTCCCATAGGCGTACCTGAAAACGAGGATTCCTTCGGCTGCCCATGTCGCTCCATGACACTGAGTGCTGTTGGTCGGTAAGAAACATTTTGCGCATGCGTACTGCCACATCCTGACCATAGAAGAACGTATTGGCCTCGAAGTTGTTCTCGAACGAGCGGAAGTCTATGTTCGTTGAACCGCAGGTGCTCACGCTGTCGTCGGCCACCATGATTTTTGAATGTAAGAATCCTGCCCCATGGAAATACACTTTGACGCCGGCCTCTGCCACCTCACGCAGATAGCTGCGGCTGGCCCACTGCGTGAGCCATGCGTCGCTGTGCAGTGGAACGAGCAAGCGCACGTCGACTCCTGTGGCCGAGGCCATTTTCAGTGCCAGGAGAATGGCTGTCGTTGGCAGGAAATAGGGTGTTTCAATATACACATATTGACGTGCCGACAGCAAGATACTCAGAAATCCCTGCATAATTTCAGGATAGGGCGATGCAGGTCCGCAGGTGACGGTCTGCAAGATTGTTGAGGGTTGAGGGTTGAGAGTTGAGGGTTGAGGGTTGAGGGTTGAGGGTTGAGGGTTGAGGGTTGAGAGTTGAGGGTTGAGGGTTGAGAGTTGAGGGTTGAGGGTTGAGGGGTAATACTTGCGGTCGCTCAGCAGCGTTCGGTCTACGAAATACCAGTCTATCAAGAACGCTTGCTGCAACGTGCAGACCCCACGTCCTTCAATGCGCACCATTGTGTCGCGCCAGCCCATCTGTTCTTTCTTTCCACGCTCTTCTTTCCACTGTCCCCCCTTTACATATCTTAGGGCAATGTTCATGCCCCCCATGTAGCCTATCCGTCCGTCGATAACGATGAGCTTGCGGTGATTGCGATAGTTGGCCTTGCTCGTGAACTTCGGGAAGCGGACCGGCATGAAAGGCTCAATCTCGACACCAGCCTCGCGCATTCGCTCGAAAAACTCTTTCTTCACGCTCCAACAGCCCACATCGTCGTAGACGACGCGCACTTCCACCCCTTTCTTCGAACGGGCAATAAGCGCATCACTGACCAGCTTTCCCAAAGGGTCGTCCTCAAAAATATAGATGTCTATGTGTATGTGGCTTTGTGCAGCGGCAATGTCGCGAAGCAGGGCAGGAAAGAACTCGTAGCCGTTCTTGAACAATTCCGCCTTGTTGTCGCCAAACGGCAGCGAATAGCTCTGTTTGGCAAACATGTCGATAACGTTTCTATGTTGTTCTGGCAGCACTAAGTCTGGCTGTCCGGCAAACTCTAATAGCGACCTGCGGGTCAGTTGGTCCATGGAGCGTTTGCTCACATAGCGTTCCCTTCGGGTGTTTACCCCTAAGAAGATATAGGCCAGAACACCGGCTACAGGGATGAAATAGATGACGAGTGCCCACGCCATGGTCTTGGCGGGTTGGCGGTTGTCCATAATCACATGGATAACCGCAATAATCACAATAACCTGATATAGGATGAAAATCAGATTGGTCATGCTATTCCTGTCAGTTTATGCGTTTGCAGTGACAACCGCCACTGTGGGTGCTGTTTTATGTAGGCTATGCACAAGTCGGTAATCACTTTGTTGCGTTCAGGGTCGCCAGTGTCACATGGCTGGAGATACAAATAGTGGAGAGTGGAGAGTGGAAAGTGGGAAGAGGATAGCTTGGCAGGTGTATCTTCGTCGAAGACGATTTTGATTTCGTCAGGCATCCTTCCGCTTCTCGCCTCTCGCTTCTCGCCTCCAAGAATCTTAGGCGAAACGGTCAGCCAGTCAAGGTTCTTCGGGGCGGGGAGGATGCCGTTGCTCTCCATGGCCACCTCGTAGCCGTGGCGATGCAGGAAGTCTACAAACGCCTCGTCTACTTGCAGTGTGGGTTCGCCGCCGGTCAGCACTACGAAGCGGGCAGGGTAGGGGGCTATAGCCTCTACAATCTCTTCGGCCGTCATTTCCCGGTATTCGTCGAACAGCGTGTCGCAAAACGGACACCGAAGGTTGCAGCCGGCAAATCTTACGAACACGGCGGCCCGCCCTGTGTTGTGCCCCTCGCCCTGCAGCGAGTAGAATATCTCGTTAATGCGATAACTCATATTGCGGTAGTAAATTGGCTTTCCCCTTGGGGTCGCCGAGCTAAACCTTCTTCACTCTTCACTCTCATAGGTTGCTACATTCCCCTCGCTTTCCTGCACCACGGCCTTGTAGCATTCTGGAATTTGCTCCGTACACCACCGTGCAATATTCTCGGCTGTGGGGTTGAATGGCAGCACGTCGTTCAGACATTGGTGGTCCAATGGCCTCTTTATCCTGCGCTTCACCTCGCTAAAGTCGACCACCATGCCATTCTTGTTCAGCTCTTTGGCACGACAGAAGAGGGTGATAGTCCAATTGTGTCCGTGCAACCGGCTGCACTTGCTCTCGTAGTCGAGCACTAATCGATGGCTGGCCGACACTTCTATTTTCTTCTCAATATAGTACATATATCTTAATTTTACTTAGTTCATTCTTCACTCTTCACTTCACCAGATCACTCCCTAACTTTTTGGCAATGATGTCTCGCAGCTCCTGTGTTTCCTTATACTTTCTCATCAGTTCCATGATTTGCTCCATGCTCTGGCCGGTTTGGTGAAGTTGCTGCTGAATACTCTTGATGCGAGCCTCTACTATGTCAAGCCGATAGTCCATGATGAGATGCAGAACACGTTTGCGCAGACTGTCATCACCTGTCTGCATGACAAAACGTCCGCCCAACTGGTGGCGGTCGATGGCCAGTCTCGATGCCAGCTGGCTCACTTGCAGGTCGGGGTGACTACAGAAGTAAGTCTCGGCCTTGAAGTCTTTGTCGCCACAGCGGGCCACGGCCTCTGCCAATATCTGGTTGTAGAGTGGCTGAGAGAACTGCAGCTCGTCTTGTGCAAGATCGAAGTCAATATACTGTGCTACGGTAAACGATATCCTCTCGCCCTCGTCGGTCTCAATATTGTCGAAAATAATCTCCTCGCCGTGGCGCACAATCTCCCGAAGAAGGAGAAGCTCGATAGTATCCAAACCACCCTGCAATCCACCTCCCAGGAACCCACCCCCAACCCCTCCCGAGGGGAGGGGAGTCTGGATAGTTCTGCTATCTTGGACGTGAGTAGCAAGAGTGACCAAACTCCCCTCCCCTCGGGAGGGGTTGGGGTTGGGTTGTTGGTTGGGTTGTTGGTTGGGTTGTTGAGCGGTTTGCAAGGTCGTATCCTTGGGCCTTTCCCTTATATACTTGTTCATCTCGGCAATGAGCGTCTGCTCCTTCATCTGAATCCTGTAGGCAAAGTCAGTGAGATAGGTAGAGCGCAGAATCTGGTCGGGAATGACCGAGATACTCTTCACGATACCCCCGATGGCCTCGCTGCGTTTCACGGGGTCGCTGACGTTCTCTACCGTGAGCTTGCTTTTGAAGCTGATGAAGTCCGTCTGGTGTTCGTCAATATACTTGCGCAGCTCCTCGCTCGAGTGCTTGCGGGCAAACGAGTCGGGATCGTCGCCGTCGGGCAGCAGCAGCACCTTGATGTTCATGCCCTCGGCAAGCAGCATGTCGGTACCCCTCATGGCGGCATGGATGCCAGCCTCGTCGCCATCGTAGAGCAGGGTGATGTTGTTGGTAAAGCGGTGCAGCATGCGTATCTGGTGCATCGACAAGGCCGTTCCGCTGTTGGCCACCACATTCTCTATTCCCGCCTGGTGCATGGCTATGACGTCGGTATATCCCTCTACCATAAAGACGCGGTCTTCCTTGACGATGGCCCGTTTTGCCTGGAAGATGCCGTAGAGTTCGCGCTCCTTGTGGTAGATGTCCGATTCGGGCGAGTTGACGTATTTCTGAGCCACGCCCTTGGTCCGTGCGTCTAGCACACGACCGCCGAATGCCACCACCTTCCCGCTAATGTTGAGCCAGGGAAAGATGGCACGGCCGCGGTATCGGTCAACAAGAGTCCCCCTGGCCCCCGAGGGGACTTCATTAGTCTTTGCGCTTGGGTCTATAGTGTCCCCCTCGGAGGACGAATGGGGGGCCGTTTCATAACACAGTCCCGTCTTCACCAGGAACTCGGCTTTGTAGCCCGCCTTCAGGGCAGCTGTCGAGAGGGTGTCGCGCCGCTGTGGACTGTAGCCCAGCTGGAACTTCTCGATGATGTCGTCGCGGATGCCACGGCTGCGGAAGTATTGTTTGCCGATGGCCAGACCGTCGGGGTCGTTTTTCAATATGTCGTGGAACCAGTTCATGGCCCATTCGTTGACCACGAACATCGACTCCCGTTCGCTCTGCTGCTGCCGTTCCTCGTCGGTCTGCTCCTTCTCTACAATCTCAATGTTATATTTCTTTGCCAGCCATCGCAGCGCTTCGGGGTAGGTAATCTGCTCATGCTCCATGAGAAAGCTCGCAGGCGTACCGCCCTTGCCGCAGACGAAGCAGTGGCAGATGTTCTTGGCGGGCGACACGATGAACGACGGGTTCTTGTCGTCGTGGAAAGGGCACAAGCCCTTGTAGTTCACGCCGCTCTTCCTCAGCGTCACGAACTCGCCCACCACATCGACAATCCTTGCCGCGTCGATAATCCTGTCTACTGTCGCCCTGTCAATCATAACACTCTGCTTCGACGATGCAAAAATACAATAAATCTTTGAAACGAGCAAATAAGTGATGAAAAAAAAACAAAACGGGAAAACCGAAAGCCGCAGGGCTGCTTTGCCGTCTCTCTTGCCGTCACTCTCTCAACGAAAAACGGCCTGCTATCCTCGCGGACGGCAGACCCTCATAAAATCATTAGTTAAAACTATTACCGACAGCGGCGCTCCGCTGTCGCTTTCCTTTCAGTCACGTTTTTGTTCACGTGGCTCGTCGTCGTTAATCATCCTCTTCTTCGTCGTCGGCCCAGATAGAGCCGCGACGCGAAAGGGTGTTGTAGTTGTTGCTTCCATCGACAGTGGCCTGTGTGGATGACAAAACGATTGAGTTTTCAAGCAGATGCTGCATGATTGCAACCGAAACGATGTCTGTCTTTGGTGAAATATATCTTTTCATTGTCTTCTTGTTTTTGGTTTGAAAGAAATTTGAATAATGTGAATAATTTTTCCCACGAATAAGAACGAATTATCTTATAACGCACTTCTTGCCATTCACAATGTAGAGTCCCTTCTGAGCTTTCTCTACACGCTGGCCGTTCAGGTTGAAGATAGCATTATTCTCTCTTTCGCCTTTCGCCAGCGAAGCATTGATGCCCGTTATCTCTTCATCGTCGAATTTCACGCTTAGACGAGCGCCACTTGCCGAAGCATCGACAGTTGTCGAGAGATAAGCACGTCCGGCAGGCATGTAGTAGGTACCATCGGCTGAGGCCATGTTGAACACGATGCCGCCCACGCCGTCGCTCTGCAGAATGTAGTTATAGCCTGCGCCGCCTGTCTTGTTCACTTCTGTGCGAGTAGTCGTGGTGTCGCTCAGGGCATCTGTCGATGCAATGACGGTAGGCATATAAGTGCCGGCTGAAGCGTTATAGAGTATTACGCCTGTTGAAGCGGGCACTTTGCCGTCGCTCACCTCTGTCATCTTCACATAGTCGCCTGTCACCTTGGCCTTATATACTGTCACGCCTGTTGCGCTGAAGTCTACGGCATTGGTACTGCTGAACGTAGCATAGTTGGCAGAAGAGATTTCAACCTCCTTCTTGGCTGTAATCTCGCTTAAGCTCTTTACACCCGTTTTGCTGAAATAAGAAGTAATGCTACCTTTAACAACAACATAAGCTCCTAACAAGTCAGAATGATTGCCTAAGCCGTATGTATCGCGATAGGTTGATGACAATTCTACAGGAATCGTATTGTTATATACGGTCTCTTCTTTGCTGTCAGCAAGAGCCCAGTTCGTGTTACCAAGAGATTGTGAGATTTTTGAATTTTCTATAAAGCCCACAATATAACCTTTCACATACTTATTACCACTCGTAGCAGTACCGTCAATCACTTCTCCCACAGTATAAGGATTGCTTGAGGTGCCATCGCCAACGTTCTCTACAGTTACTTCGCAAGAAGCCGTATAGCTGCCGTCATGGGTTGTCACGGTGATGTTTGCCGTGCCAGCTGCCACGCCTGTCACTACGCCTGCTGCCGAAACCGTAGCCACAGTCTCATCGTCCGACTCCCAGCTCACTGCCTGGTCGGTAGCATTAGTGGGTGCAATCGTTGGGGTGAGAGTCTCGGTCTTTCCTGCCTTTATCGTCGTTGCAGACTTCAGCGTTACGCCTGTTACACTGACAGGGCTTACCGTAACGGCGCAAGTGGCTGTCTTCGAGCCATCTTCTGTCGTTACCGTTATCGTGGCTGTTCCCACGCCGACAGCCGTCACCACGCCGCCAGCAACCGTTGCCACGTCTTCATCGTCCGATTCCCAAGCGACGTTCTTGTTCGTAGCATCCGATGGAGTAAAGATTGGGGTCAGTGTCTCTGTTTCGCTGGCATGGAGTGTGACGGAAGTCTTGTCGAGCGAAACGCCCGTTACGGCTACTGGTGCAGTAACGGTAACTTCGCATGTGGCCTTGATCGTTCCGTCGCTTGGCGACTTGGCCGTAATGGTAGCCGTGCCTGCAGCAACACCCGTCACTGTGCCGCCCGATACGGTGGCAACACTCTCGTCGCTGCTTTCCCATACCACCGTTTCAGTGGCATTGCTCGGAGTCAGCGTAGCGTTCAGCGTTTCTGACCCGCCGACACCAATTGTTGCAGAGGCCTTGTTCAGTTCAATGGCTGTAATAAGCACTGGCGGTTCTTCGGCTGTAACTCCCCATATCACAAAACGCTTGCCAGATGTTGCGGTAAAAGTCAACTCAGTGTCAGATTCTAATGCAGAAGTAAATGTTATCACCTTGTAATAATTGCTTAATGTTCCGCTAAGGGTAAAAGGTGAACTGTCTTTAATGCCTGCGTCAGCTGTTAAAGAGATAGAAGTGGTTTTTGAATAAGTAGTAGGCGTTATACTGATAGTTACAGATTCTCCATTCCATCCTGCAACATGCAAATGCAAGTATTTTGTTCCAGAAGGAACTGTTGTTTTTACTGCACCAGTTTTTTTGCTTGTGCCAGCTTTAATACCGCTATAATTAGCATCGTTAATAATAACTGTGCACCCATCGGCATTTGTTCCTCCCGTCGCAGAAAGGGTTATGTTGCCTGTATAATCTGTTGATTTGTCGCTTTGTGCCCACACACTCAAACTGCCTGTCATGAGGGCGCATAGCAGGAGCATTGTTTTTAATTGTAATAGTTTTTTCATTTTGTTTTTATGAATTGGTTAATACTACTATGTTTGCTTCATTCAAATGGGAAGCCTGTACTAACACCTTATTATATATAAGAAAAGCGCAGACCTCTCATATCCCACTCAGGTCTGCAACAACCTACAATTCTCTATGATGAAGCCTGCGCACAATAGCGCATGGCTCCAAATGAGAATTGAAATGCTCTTTATCCGTTTCGTGTTGCAGTTCGAGTGGGAATTTGAGCAAATAAAAGTTGTGCCTCCGCAGAAACACGGATGCAAAGGTACGGAGTTATTTTGTATTGGCCAAATATTATTGCAAATAATTATGGAGAAAATGCGATGTCAAGTCTTTTGTTACGAACACGAATCACACGAATTGAACGAATCATATTTTACAGGCAATGCCGTTACAAAGGCTCTGTAATGCCGTTACAGATACCTTGTAATGCCGTTACAGATACCTTGTAATGCCATTACAGATACCTTGTAATGCCGTTACAGATACCTTGTAATGCCATTACAAAGGCTTTGTAATATCACTATGCGTGTTTGAAGTAATATTGTCCGCGCTTTCGAGTGATGCGCCCGTAGTTGATGGCGTGGCGGGGACAATGGTGATAGCAGGCGAGACAGCAGGTGCAGGAGCCGTCGTGCTGCCATCGGGGCAGTTGGCCATCGAACACGAGATTGCCTGTGGCGCACACTTCCTGACATTTGCCGCAGTGGATGCAGACATCGGCATCGACGGTAAACTTCTTGTCGGTCACCATGTGGCGGTTGAAGTAGGCGCCTATCACGTGGCTCATCAGCCAGGGAGCGGCGCCCTTTACGGTGTACTCCCCCTTTCTTCGGTCTGTAATCAGGTCGCAGTAGTGTTCAAGCTGTCTGCGCGAGGTCTCGATCTTCTCCCTTTCGCGCTCTGGCTTGTCGGTGTACATGAAGGGGAGGCACACGTAGCTTTCGGGCATGACGAGCGAGAAGAGGGCTTCGGCCTGTGGCAGTGAGGCCGCGGCCAGCTCGGCATTGAGCATATCCATCGTGAGACCGATGCTGTCGCCGCAGGTGGTGAGGGCGAAGAAGTAGTGTCCCTGCGCGTTTTCGATGTGCAGGCGGCTGACGAACTTCCTGACGATGCGGGGCGGCTGCCAGCCGTGTGTGGGGAAGCAGAAGCCCACGCGCTCGCCGCTCTTGAGGGTGTAGTGGCAGTCGCCCTTCGTTTCGTCGGCTATGAAGAGCAGTCTTTCCTGTGTCCTTTCAGCGATGGTCTCTGCGGCCCATCGGGTGTTTCCTGTACCAGAATAGTAGAAAATCATTGAGGGTTGAGGGTTGAGAGTTGAGAGTTGAGGGTTGAGAGGGCAATGGTCAGCCTCTGAGTTTTTCCTTGATGATGCCGTGGCGATAGGCGTAGAGCAGGTTCTTCAGGTCGGCTATCTGGGCTTTCAGCTCCTCGCCCTTGTCGGTGTCGGCCACGAGCATGCGGTGGGTGCTCATCTCTACGATCTGTGTGGTCGACTTGATGTCGGTGCCCCGTTGTATGGCGTCTTGTGCGCTGGTGAACGGCTCGTGCTGTACGAGCTGGAAGCCGCGGCTGTGGTAGACCAGCGTGTAGCCTGCGATGCCCGTCTCGTTATGGTATGCCTCTGAGAAGCCGCCGTCGATGACCATGAGCCTTCCGCCGGCCTTGATGGGGTTCTCGCCCTTCGAGGCATGCACGGGCACGTGGCCGTTGATGATGTGGCGGGTTTCGCCCTTCACGCCGAAGGCGTCGAGGATGCGGTCGCACACTTCGGCCGAATCGCGCAACTTGAAGTAGTTGCCTTTCTCCTCTTTATAGGTTTCCGGGTCGCTGAGGAAGTAGCGCTCGAAGGTGGCCATCTTCGACTTGTCGAAGAGTGGCGAGTCCTTGCCGCACCACAGGTAGAGGAAGTAGTCGCGGGCAAAGGCTTTCAGCTCGGCGGGCGTGTCGTTCTGGAAGGCGGCGCGTATCAGCTGGCCAATGTATTCCATCAGGCCCTGCCCAGTATATTGCTTGCCCAGAATCTCGACGCTCTTCAGTGTGCCGTCGGCGTTGAGGGGGATGGAGGCGTGGAAGAGCAGGTTCTGGTTGCAGATGTTGTACATGCAGCCATGGCTGAGCAGGGTGCGTATGTGCTTGCGCAGCTTCTCGCTCACCCGGAAGGAGTGGTGCAGCTTCTGCATGAGGGCTTCTTCCTCTTTTGTAAGTGAAGAGTGAAGAGTGAGGAGTGAAGAATTATGATTACCACTGTTGCCTATATCGGTGCCGTTCATGTAATCATAACTATTTACTATACACTGTTCACTATTCACTGGAATAACCGTCGGCAGATGGCAGTCTTTCATGTCATATTCCTTGCCGTCGATGCTGCATGTCCCCTTCTCAAGATTGATGTGCTCCAGCAGGCAGCGGTCTTCCATCTGCCATTCGGGGTGGCGGTGGAAGATGGCAGCTTCCTGCTTGAACTGTATGACGGCTATGGCCTTGTGCATCTTGGCCGTGAGCTGCAGGGTCTTGTCGTCCATCTTCGTGCCCTTCAGCAACTTGGGAATGAACTCTGTGCAGGGGTCGTCGCCGTAGGTGTCGAGGGCAAAGGTGGCGAGGGGAACGAGGTTAATGCCGTAGCCCTCTTCGAGCGTGGCGAGGTTGGCATAGCGCAGCGACAGCCTGAGCACATTGCAGATGCAGGCATCGTTGCCGGCGGCGGCTCCCATCCAGAGCACGTCGTGGTTGCCCCACTGTATGTCCCACGAATGGTACTGCCGCAGGGTGTCCATGATGATGTGTGCGCCGGCACCTCGGTCGTAGATGTCGCCGAGAATGTGGAGCTGGTCGATGGCCAGCCGCTGAATGACGTTGCAGAGGGCCACGATGAAGTCGTCGGCACGGCCCGTGGTGATGATAGTGTCGACGATGACAGCCACGTAGGCCGCCTTGTCCTGATCGTCGGAGCGCTCGTGAAGCAGTTCCTCGATGATATAGGAGAACTCTGGCGGCAGCGACTTGCGTACTTTCGAGCGGGTGTATTTCGACGACACTTCGCGGCACACTTTCACTAACTGGTGGATGGTGATGTGATACCAGTCGTCGACGTCCTGCTCGACGGCCTTGATCAGTTCCAGCTTCTGCTCGGGGTAATAGATGAGCGTACACAGCTCTTTCTTCTCCGACTCGCGGATGGTGTTGCCGAAAATCTCGCCCACCTTGCGCTTGATGTTGCCCGAGGCGTTTTTCAGTACGTGGAGGAATGCCTCGTGCTCGCCGTGGATGTCGGCGAGGAAGTGCTCGGTGCCCTTGGGCAGGTTGAGGATGGCTTCGAGGTTGACTATTTCGCCAGCGGCATCGGCCACGGTGGGGAAGGTGTGTGAGAGCAGGTGCAGATAGCGTTCGTCGGCCATCGGGGCGGCAGCGTCGGTTGTATGGGTTCTCATATTCTCAGATGATTGTTTATTGTGTTCCTTATTTCTTCAGTGGTGCTGTTGTCTGTAGGCTCGCAGGGCATGAACCCTTCGTCGAGGCCGGTCTGCTCTTTGAGTATTTGCAGTATGCAGGCAAAGAGCGGCTTCATTCCTGCGGCGTCGAGTTCTTGCATCAGCACGTCTTCGTCGAGGGACTGGAAGCGCAGGGCCGTGTCGAGTTCGACCAATCGCAGCAACGACAGCTGCTTGCTGTCGGTCTCATCTTGTATGGTCTGCATCAGTGGCATTACTTCTTGCTGGGGCGAGGGTTCGGGCTTCTGGTAGCCGTGGGGCAGGTAAATGGGTTGGGCGACGGGGCTGGGGGCATCGGCCCCAAGCACCTTGATTCCGCTGAAAAGCGTTTCGCTGATGCCTTCGTACTCGGCATAGAGATATAGTCTCTGCCAGTCGGGCTGACCGAGGTCGATGGTTTCCAGCCAACGGCGGTCGCCAGTGATTCCCGCTTTCAGCAGTAGCCGGAGGGCTGTCCTCGTCGGTTTGTCCATCAGGGCGAGCATGTCGGATGCCATGACTTTTCTGTAGACGGTGAGAAGCTGGCCAACCATGTGGCTGGCTGTCGTCGTCTTTGTGATGATGGGGTTCGGTATGGTCTCTATGCGGCTGCTCCTTCCTAACTTGGCAAGTGCGTCGGCTTCCATGTGGCTCTGTGCTATGATGGCGTAGGCATGGCTCACGAGGTGGAGCGATGGCGTCGTTGCCGCACTTCTGTGCCACGCATGCAGGTGGCCGTGGGGCGAGAGTATGATGCGTATGCCCGTGCGCCGTGCGCTCTCGGCCACTTTCTGCTGTGCTGCATCGGAATAGCCGTGCAGGTGCAGAATGTCGGGCCGGCTTTCCTTGCAGAATGCTGCCGCCTGCCGTGCGTCGTTGCTCATGGAGCACGTCACGCCATCGGGCATGCCCTTGCACACCATGTCGGCATACTGGGCAATCATGGTGTTGTCGGGTGGACAGAGATGCAGCACTTTTATCATGTTGTAGGTATTGGGGGAGGGGGAATGCTATTTGCGAATGAAGTTGTCCTTGTCGGCCACCATGTATCTCAGCCAGTAGTAGGCGTAGTGCCAGGCCACGCCAAGGTCGAGCCAAGGCAGCTTCCAGAAGGCTATATGCTCACCGTAGGCTTTGGCGAGCCGATAGCCGAAGATGGTGCGGGTAGCCAAGAGAAACACCAGGAACGATGCTGAAAGAGCAATGCCCACTACATGTTGCCTGATTGCAAAGAAAACGATAGCGGCCACGGCAAGCAGGTAGCTCAGGTGCAGCAATCCCTGCCACAGGACGAACGCGAGGCGCTGAAGGAAGGCGTGTCTCAGCGCGGGGCATATGTTCATGTAGTTGAGTTGATGGGCAGTCCACTGGGCCGGCGGCAATTCCTCCTGTCGCATGCGGCTGTCGGGACTGCAGGCAATGGCGATGCGCTGTCGCCGGGCCTCGTTCACCAGGAAGTCGTATTCTCCGCGCATGTACTTCAGATTCTTCAGGAATCCGTTATGCTCCATGAACGAAGCCTTCCTTACTGCCAGGTTGGCCCCGTCGTGCCGATAGGGATGCCACTTGTTGCGCCACCAGTTTAGCATGCGCAGATAGACGTGGCGCCCCTTGGCCGTAGGGTCGAAGTTGGTATATCCACACACAATGTCGGCCTCGTCGGTCATGCTTTCGGCCATGGCCGAAAGCCACTCGGTGCTGTCAGGATGGCAGTTGGCATCGGTCAGCAGCACCCATTGGCTCTTCGCTGCCTTGATGCCTATGGTCAGGGCCAGTTTCCTGCGGCTAACGTAATGGCTGCTTGATGGTATGTAGGTGGCGTAGAGAGCGGGATGCTCCGTTGCTATCTGCTTCAAAACCTCTTGGGTGTCGTCAGTCGACGATTCGTCGACCACAATCACCTCATAGCCCGGCTCGTAGTGCTGGGCGAGCAATAGGGGCAGGTTGCGCTTCAGCTCAGGCGCTTGGTCGTGGGCTGCAACGACTACGGAGAGAAAACCGCAAAAATGTGTGCGGTGTATAGTATCCATATCTTTCGAAAGACCGTTTTCTTAACTCAATTACTCGGAAGCCAACCTCATTTCGAGGCTATTGGAATGGCCCCTGCTTTCAGTCAGCCTGAAAAAATTGCTGCAAAGTTACAAATAAATTCCTGAAAAGCAAAGAGGCGACTTGAAATTTTTTGATACTTGCCGCTGCATGCCATGATTTCGCTGGCCGTGTGCCCACACGATAAAAAATATTAAAAAAAGTCCAAGAAAAGTTTGCAGAGTTCGAAAGATTTGCTTACCTTTGCACCGTTATCCTGAAAACAATCTTTTTACCTTAAAAGAACTAATACCTATTGAAGATAAAAGCGATTGTCTGTGAAGACCGTCGCTTTTTGCGTTATTAGATGTTAAGAGTTTTGGACGTTTCATGGAAAAAGAATACCTTTGCACCTTGAAATAAGAAGATATGAGAAATGAGATACGAAAAAGTGAATAATTGTCGACGGCTGAGGGCCTTGTGCCTGCTTCTGGTGCTTTGGCTTCTGTCTGTTGGCCATGTGTTAGCTCAAAAACTCAGTGTCAGTGCCCCTCAGCAAGTGGCGGTGGGGCAGCAGTTCCGTCTTTCCTACACCGTTAACACTCACGATGTGAGCGGGTTCCGCATAGGGCAGATTCCCGATGCCTTCGAGGTGCTGATGGGACCAAGCACGTCGACACAGTCGAGCTTTCAGATTATCAACGGCAAGACTACGCAGTCGTCGTCGATTACCTATACCTATATATTATGTGCCTCCAAGAACGGCACGTTTACCATTCCGGCAGCCTCTGTGACGGCCGACGGCAACCAGATTCAGTCGAACGAGGTGACAATTGCCGTGAGCGGACAGGCACAGTCTGCCAACGGGCAGCAGGGCGGGCGACGCCAGCGGCAGCAGGAACCACAGTTGCGCGATGCCGGTACGGCCATCAGTGGCAGCGACTTGTTTATCAAGGTGAGTGCCAACAAAAAGCGGGTGGTAGAGCAGGAGCCGGTTCTGCTTACCTACAAGGTGTACACGCTAGTCGAGCTGACCCAGCTGGAGGGCAAGATGCCCGACCTTCAGGGCTTCCATACGCAGGAGGTGCCGCTTCCCCAGCAGAAGAGCTTTTCTATTGAGCAGTTTAATGGCCGCAACTACAAGACGGTGACGTGGAGCCAGTATGTGATGTTTCCGCAGATTACCGGCAAGCTCAAGGTGCCCAGTCTGACATTCAACGGCGTCGTGGTGCAGCGTAACCGCTACGTCGACCCGTTTGAGGCTTTCTTCAACGGCGGTTCGGGCTACATAGAGGTGAAGAAGCAGATAGTGGCACCGGGCGTCGAGATTCAGGTCGACTCGCTGCCCCATCGCCCAGTGGGCTTCTCTGGTGGGGTAGGGCGCTTCAACATCTCGGCCTCTATCGACAAGGATGAGGTGAAAGCCAACGACCCCATCCGCCTGAGAGTGGTGGTGAGTGGCGTGGGCAACCTGAAGCTCATCAAGCAGCCGACGGTCGACTTCCCGAAAGACTTCGACTGCTACGACCCGAAACAGACCGACAAGACCAAGCTGACGGTGAACGGCGTGGAGGGCAGCATGGTCTACGACTATCTGGTGGTGCCCCGTCACCAGGGCGACTTCGAGATACCTGCCGCAGAGTTCACCTATTATGACACGGCCAGCAAGCAGTACAGGACCGTCAGGAGCGAGGCTTTCCAGATTCACGTGGAGAAGGGCGAGGGCGGCAATTCGACCGTCCAGGACTTCTCAGGTCAGGAAGATGTGCAGCTGTTGGCCAAGGACATACGCCACATTAAGCTGGGCGAGGTGCGTCAGCATGCCTCTGACGAGTATTTCTTTGGCAGCATGGGCTACTGGATTGCCATTGCCGTGCTGATGGGCGTGTTTGTTTCGCTCTTCATCGTTTTCCGCCAGCGGGCCATTGCCAATGCCGATGTGGTGGGGTCGAGGGCCGGCAAGGCCAACAAGGTGGCCACCAAGCGACTGAAGAAGGCATCGAAGCTCATGCAGGAGTCGAAGGCCAGCGAGTTCTACGACGAGGTGATGCGGGCTTTGTGGGGCTATGTGGGCGACAAGCTCAATATTCCCGTGGCCCAGCTTTCGCAAGACAATATTCGCGAGCGGCTCTCAGAGCGCAGCATCGACCAGTCGACCATCGACCAGTTCCTCGGTGCCTTGAAGGAGTGTGAGTTCGAACGCTATGCCCCTGGCGACCCGAAGGGAAACATGAGCAAGGTCTATACCAAGGCCATGACTGCCATCGAGAAGATAGAAAGGGGTATCAAAAGGAATAAATAAATAGGACAAACAAGAAAGGAATAGAAAATGAGGAGTATTATATATATATATAAGGTGAAAGAACGGGCGAAATGGTTCCTGCCCATTTTCCTTCTGGCTTTCCTGTCCCTGCCGGCCGATGCCGTGACCAAGGCCGATGCCGACAGCGCATACGTGAACGGCAATTTCCAGAAGGCCATAGCGCTCTACGATTCGCTCCTGCAAGGGGGTGTCAGTGCCGAGCTCTATTACAATCTGGGCAATGCCTATTATCGCATGGACGACATAACCCATGCGGTGCTCAACTATGAGCGGGCGTTGCAGCTGTCGCCCGGCGATGCCGATGTGCGTTTCAACCTGCAGATGGCCCGCTCGAAGACCATCGACAAGGTGGTGCCCGAGTCGGAAATGTTCTTCGTCACGTGGTATCGCTCGCTGGTCAGCATGACGAGTGTCGACGGCTGGGCAAACATGGCTCTCGTCTCGCTCGCCCTTGCCGTGGTCCTGGCACTGCTCTATCTCTTTTCTGAGCGCATCTGGCTGCGCAAGGTGGGCTTTTTCGGCGCTTTCTTCGTGCTGGTGCTTTTCGTGCTGGGCAATGTCTTCGCCCACAGTCAGAAACAGGAGCGCGAGCATAGCAAAGGGGCCATCGTCATGGAGTCGGCTGCCAGTGTGAAGAGTACGCCGGCCAAGAACGGCACCGATCTCTTCATTCTGCATGAGGGCACGAAGGTCACTATTGTCGACGATACGATGCGCGAGTGGAAGGAAGTGCGTGTGGCCGACGGGAAGCGGGGCTGGATAGAGGCCCGCCACATTGAGGTGATCTGAGGCAGGATGTAATAATAAGTCACAGAAATAACAAGCAAGGAAACAGTGGATTGGAGTGCGATTATCGAATTTGACAAACAGCTGCTGCTGGCTCTGAACGGCAGCCATTCGTTGTTTCTTGACGGGTTGGCCATGACGCTGACCACGGCTGCTACGTGGATTCCGCTCTATCTGTCGCTCTTCTATTTAGTACTGAAGAACAACGACTCCGTACAGAAAATACTGCTCATCGTGGCTTGCGCCGGCTTGTGCGTCTTCATTGCCGGGTCGCTCGACGATATGATTGTGAAGCCCCTCGTGGCGCGATGGCGACCCACTCACGACCCGCAGATAGGCTACCTGACCGATGTGGTCAATGGCTACCGAGGCGGCGACTACGGTTTCTTTTCGGCCCATGCCAGCAACACCTTCAGCATTGCCGTCTTCTTCTCACTGTTAGTGCGCAGCCGTCTGCTCACTGTTTTCCTGGTGTTCTGGTCGCTCGTCAATTGCTGGACCCGCATGTATCTCGGCGTCCACTATCCTGGCGACATCCTTGTGGGCCTGTTGTGGGGCGGCTTTGTGGGCACCATGGTCTGCATGCTCCATCAGCGAGTGGCTAAGCGCTGGTCGAAAGGCGTTAACTTCGTGTCGGAGCAATACACCCGTGGCGGCTATCTCCACAACGATGTCGACGTGGTGATATGCGTGTTCGTCTTCACCTGCATCTACGCCATTCTCCGTGCCTGTCACTATCTGTACGTGTAAACCGAACTTTTTTCTCAAAATGGAAACAAAGCACATACGCATTAGCGACTACAGCTATCCGCTCCCCGACGAGCGCATTGCAAAGTTCCCCCTGGCCAGGCGCGACCACTCGAAGCTGCTCATATATAATAAAGGTGTGGTGGGCGAGGATGTGTTCTGCCATCTGCCCCATTATCTGCCCAAAGGAGCGCTGATGGTGATGAACAACACGAAGGTCATACAGGCCCGCATGCACTTCCATAAGGATACGGGGGCACTCATCGAGGTGTTCCTCTTGGAGCCTGCCGAGCCTCACGACTACGAACTGATGTTTCAGGCCACAGGCCATTGCGCCTGGTACTGCTTGGTAGGAAACCTGAAGAAATGGAAGGCGGGCGAACTGGTGCGCAGCATCGAGGTGGGCGGCATGCCGGTCACGGTGAGGGCCGTCAGGACGGGTGAGCATGGCACCAGCCAGCGCATCGACTTCGAATGGGAGCCTCAGGCACCTCAACGCCCCAACGCCCCAACGACCATTAGCTTTGCCGAAATAATCGACGTGATGGGCGAGCTGCCCATTCCGCCCTACCTGAACCGTGAGACCCAGGAGAGCGACAAGACCACCTACCAGACGGTCTATTCGAAGATAAAAGGCAGTGTGGCTGCCCCTACGGCCGGCCTCCACTTCACACCCGACGTGCTTCGGGCGCTCGACGAGCACGGCATAGACCGCGAAGAACTGACGCTGCACGTGGGTGCCGGCACGTTCAAGCCCGTGAAAAGCGAGGAGATTCAGGGCCATGAGATGCACACGGAGTATATAGCCGTGCGCCGGCAGACGCTCGAAAAGCTCTTGAAGCACGACTGTCAGGCCATTGCCGTGGGGACGACAAGTGTGCGAACGCTGGAGAGCCTCTATTACATGGGGTGCAAACTGTTGCGCAACCCACGCCTCACCGAGGCAGAGCTGCACGTGGGCCAGTGGGAACCCTACGAGGCTGTGACAGATTCTCCTTTTCCTGTACGCGATGCCATTCAGGCCATCATCGACTGGCTCGACCGTAACGGTCAGGCCACGCTCCACAGCAGTACGCAAATCATTATTGCTCCGGGCTATCGGTACAAAATCGTGAATATGCTGGTCACCAACTTCCACCAACCGCAATCTACGCTGCTCCTTTTGGTGAGCGCATTCGTCAATGGCGACTGGCGGAAAATCTACGACTATGCGCTCAGCCACGACTTCCGCTTCCTCAGCTATGGCGACTCGTCGTTACTCATACCGTAGTTCCGTGCCTTTTATGCAATTTTGATGAGGATGTGTATCCCGTTGATTTCCAGAACATTACAAATTACCTCACAATTCAGTCTGAGTTAGCTCGCAATCGAGCATCAATTACTTTGCAATTCAGGCCGAATTACGGGCTAATTTGACTTCGTATCCAAGAATAGGAAGTAAAAGCGCCGTCGCCTTCCTATTTCAGCATATAGCCAAAAGTGATGGAGAAATTCCACGACGAATAGTCCCCATAATGGTTATAAATGCCGTCGTCTTCGAAGTAGTCGCTTTTGAATCTGTTGACCAAACCAAGGTCGAAACCACCATGCAGACGGAATCTGCTCGCTTGTAGGCCAATGCCAAGGGTTATTCCTGCATCAAACGGATTCTCCCATTTTTCTCCATAGTTCCAGTCATTTGAATCAGAACTTACTAAAAAACTTGCGAAGAAACCAATATCGAACTGGAAAATATAGCTCTGATACATGTAGCTGATGGGCACTTTCAGATAGCTTGAAGTAGCGTTTAAAGGATAGGCTATGGTGGTGTTCCCCACATCTTCCAAGTAATTCTTTTGTGTGAAGAATAGTCCGGAATGTATTCCGTAGAATGCATAGTTTTCGCCAGGCCATAGATAATCTGCCACAATACCTGCTGTCCAACCTGTTTGCATCTTGAAAAGTTCGCCGTCCGACGACCCTGACATTACAGTCAATAACCCCCAGTTCACGCCTCCTGTGACTCCAAAGTGGAATCCTCCTTCGTTTGAGTACCATTTGTGTTCAGTCGTTTCATGGCTGTTACGAAGGGTAGACGAAGAATTTGAAGACCGCCCATAGCTTCTTTCAATGAACTGTGGTTTCAGTGTCTCGCTCAACTCTGTATATTCCTCTTTTCTGATTTCCACTTGACTGATGCTTTCTTCATATCCGCTTTTCGAGAGCTTCACGCTGTGCTTGCCTATGACAAGGGGGATGTTCTTGGGTGTGGTGCCATAGCTCTTACCATCGACAGTAATGGTGGCCTCTGGCTGTGCGTTCACTGAGAGTGTTCCCATGATAGGCGTGGGAGCCTCAAGATTGATGGTGAGTGTTTTGCCTTCCTCAATGGTAACGGTGCGCATGCTCGGCTCGTGGCCATCCATTCTACACTCCACATTATAGGAACCGCTGTTCAGTCGGCCCGTCCAAGAGTGGGTGCCCTTTTTCTCACCATTCACGTAGATGTCGGCTTCGCTCTTCGTAAGCAGTGTTACGGTGGAGAAAAGAGGTCGCAAACTGATGTTTTCACGGAGTGTCTCATATTCGTTGTTGAGCGTGAGGCGTCCGTCGCAGGGATGGAAATTCTCTGAAATTACCCTGTAGGTATAAGAACCGAAAGGCAGACTTTTTGATAGCTGCCCTTTCTCGTCGGTAGTGCCGGCGACGGTCTCGACTGCTCCTGCCTCTTCGACAGTCACCATGATGGTGGCGTGGGCGTCGGTTGGCTCCACGACAAATTTCACCCACTGAAGACGAACTTTGGCTCCCTTCGGTGAAAGCTGTAAGGCGTAGGTATGCCCGGGCTGGATGGTCAGTCCGAGGTCGTATTTCCGAATGGTAGTGTAACCCTTTCGGCTGATGGTGACGTGCTTGGCATTGCGCTGTACGTAGAGCCAAAGTTGGTCGCCTTTATCCTCTACCTTATGGTTCAGCATGCCAAAATCGAAAAGGTATTCCATTAGTTTGTCATTGGCATTGTCGCTCGTCACCTTTATGATGGCATAAAGTGAACCGCTACCGTCTTTCTTTTGATGTTCAGGGTTTTGCGCTGTGAGGTCGAAGGGCGTCTCTTGGAATGAGGCAATGGCAAACTGCTGTTGCGCACTGAGCTTAGTGGTGCAGATCAGAAACACCAAAAATAACTGAAAAATCAGAGCAGTGCGATTTGTTTTCATTGTATTATACAAGCATTAATTTTAGTGGTAATGGGAAACAAGACTTCCCTTTTCTATTGCAAAGTTACGAAAAAGAACATACGTAACCAAAATTTTTTGCTTGCTTTTTGTAATTATTAACAAGCAATACTGCACTTTGTTGCATAATTATTACTATATTTGCAAAAACAATGAAGCGGAGCCTATGGAGTGCGCATATTGTGGTGCCCCGATTGTGGGGACTTATCAAATAGATCCTTATGGGCAGGCGGTCCATGTAGCACATGCCAAAAGGTGCTTCTGTTGCGGGCGCTTCGTGAAAGGCGGTACGCCACAAATGGCCGACGGGCGATTTCAGTGTGAGGACTGCCGGAAGAAAGAGGTGGTCAAGGACGAGCACATAGAGTGGGTAGACAAGCGGGTGAGGCAGATGCTGGCGCGGCATGGCATTGCCGACATCTCGGAAAACGTGAGTTTCGAGCTGGTCGTTCCCAAGGTGGTGCCAGGAAGGGCGCCCACCGTCTCGCACAAGATGGGGCAGACGGTGACCATGACCACGGGATGGCAGATGAAGCACAAGGTGAGAATGCTCAACCACCTGCATCGCATCGTCTTCGCCGGAGTGCTGGCCCATGAGTTGCTCCATGTGTGGCAGAACGAGCACCACATAAGTCTGAGCAGCGAGCTGACGGAGGGCTTCTGCAATCTTGGCTCGTGGGTGGTCTACGAAATGATTGGCACCGAGGTGGCCCGCGCCATGATGGAGCAGCTACAGAAAGACCCCACCCCCGTCTATGGCGACGGCTTCAGAAGGGTGAAAGCCCTGTACGACCAGCAGGGGGCAGGAAGCCTCGCGGCGACGATGAATATTTTGAAGAGAATGAAATAACTGATTATCTACTAATAAAAAACAAGACTATGAAACATCCCAAATACGAAGGAATGGTGGTTGTGGGCTATTGCTCCAAGACACGGAAGCCATACGGCATCACTGCTATCAAGCAGGGTAAGGACTATGTGTTCGACTGGGCCTTCAAACTGACCGAGAGTGCCGTGAAGCACGAAGGGTTTTCCCAGAACAAGGTGAAAGGCAACATCTACGATGGCGAGAACTTCCCCGGCTGTCCCTATTGTGGCAATCAGAGCTGGGTGCAGTGCGGGCAGTGCGGCTGCTTCAGCTGCTATCCCGGCGAGGGAACGTTCCATTGCGGTCACTGCAACAATTCGGGCGAAGTGACCACCTCCGACAGCTTCGACCTGAGCGGAGGGGGCTATTGATGGTCGCGTGTGCGGCGGTTTGTTGATGGTCGCGTGTGCGGCGGTTTTCCCGCCGCAAGAATTGTTGAAATGAAATTATATTGACAATAAAACAAATAGAAAAAATGGCAGAATTAAGTAAAGGTACAAAGGTGAGATTCACCAATGGCGGTGTTTGCACCGTCAAGAAGGAACTGGGACGTGGCGGCCAGGGCATCGTCTATCTGGTTGATTTCAACGGCACCGATTATGCCCTGAAATGGTATCACGTGCCCTATCCTGATGCGTTCTACGCCAATCTGCAGCGCAACTGCGAGGCAGGGGCACCGAGCGAGTCGTTTATCTGGCCATTGGCCGTCACCGAACGGCAGAACGACAGCTATGGCTACATGATGAAACTGCGTCCCGGCGGCTATGAGGAACTGGGCGCATTCATGCTGGCCAAGGTGCGCTTTGCCAGTGTGCAGACCGTGATCGAGGCGGCCCTGCAGATTTGTACGAGCTTCCAGAAACTGCACATCCGAGGTCTGAGCTACCAGGACATGAACGACGGTAACTTCTTCATCAACCCACAGACGGGCCATGTGCTCATCTGCGACAACGACAACGTGGCGCCCAACGGCGTGAACATGGGCATTGCGGGCAAGGTGGGCTTCATGGCTCCGGAGATTGTCGAGAAGGAGAAGCAGCCCAACCGCAACACCGACTATTTCTCGCTGGCCGTAACGCTGTTTATCCTGTTCTATCTGAACCGACCGTTTGAAGGTGCCTATGCCTTGTCGTGTCCCTGCATGAACGAGGATGCCGAGCGCAAGCTCAATGGCAAGGATGCCGTGTTTATCATGGACCCGACGAATGCAAAGAACCGCCCGGTGCCAGGCGTCCATAAGAACGTGCTGCGGCGCTGGGACTTCTGGCCGAAGATTCTGCAGGACGAGTTTGTCAAGACCTTTAGCAGCGAGGCTATGCACAATCCCGAAAAGCGCACCATGGACCGTGTCTGGGAACACATCTTGGTGCAGTTGCGCTCGCTCTACGTGCAGTGCCCAATATGCGGAAAGTACACGTTTGTCAACGGCGAAACCGAGACAAAGTGCCAGGAGTGCGGTCGGCCATTGACAAAGCCCGTCATGGTGAAGAGTGGAAAATACAACATTCCGCTGGTGCCGGGGCAGAAGTTCTACAAGTGTCAGACTTCGTTCGAAGAAGACTATAACACCGTGGTGGGCGAAGCCGTCCGCAACAAGGTAGACCCGAAGAAATGGGGACTCATCAACAAGTCGGGTACGACTTGGGCCGTGACACTGCCCGACGGCACGATACGCAACGTTGACAGTGGGGCAGGCATGCCAATGGTCATCGGTGCGAAGATTCGCTTCTCTCGCGACGTGACAGGCGAGATAGTGAAATAGAGAACAGACAAAATAATTAACAATAAATTTCTAAATACTTAAAACAGAAAGAATTATGGGAGCATTTGATGAAGTTGATGCCACTCCGAGGCGGACGATGGTATTGTTTTTCATAGTTGACACCTCCGGCAGTATGAAGGGGGAGAAAATTGAGAGCGTGAACACAGCCGTGCGCGAGGTGTTGCCTTATATTGACGACATCTCGTCGTCGAACCCCGACGCGCAAATCAAGGTGGCAGCCCTCGAGTTCTCGAGCGGCTGTGAGTGGATGTATCCGCAGCCCGTCGATCCGGGCGATTTCAGCTGGCGCGACTTGGAGGCTGGTGGACTGACTGCTTTCGGCGATGCTTGCAACGAGCTGAACGTCAAACTGTCGAAGAAAGCTTTCATGCAGGAGGCAGTAGGGTCATACGCACCGGCTTTCATCCTCATGTCCGACGGTGAGCCTACCGACGACTACAAGCACGGTCTGGAGAAGCTGAAGGGCAATCCCTGGTTCCGGGCAGGTATCAAGGTGGCCATTGCCATAGGCAACGAGGCCAACCAAGAGATGCTGGCCGAGTTTACCAACACGTCGGAAGCTGTGCTCACCGTACACAACAAGGAACAGCTGAAGAGCATTATCCGCTTCGTCAGCGTCACCTCGTCGCAGGTGGCCAGCTCGTCGTCGTCGGTAGGTAGCGATGCGCCTGCCACAAAACAGCAGGAGGTGGCCGAGAAGATTGCCGAGACGGTGAAGAACAGCGACACGTTCGAGGGCGTCGACGTGGGCACCGACACCAGTAGTGCTGCCGAAGACGACTGGGGTTCTTGGGGATAAGCATGGCCTATGAGTAAGCTGATCGTATTCAATGCAACGAGGCAGGGCGCCAGCCATGTGAAGAAGGGCATGGTCTGTCAGGACTATTCGCTCAGCTACCAGAGCGAAGCAGGCGACGTGCAGATAGCCATCGTCTGCGACGGTCACGGCGGCGATACATACGTTCGTAGCGACGTGGGCTCACGGCTGGCTGCCGAGATTGCATTGAAAAATATACAGGCATTCATCCAAGAGACGCCTGCCAAGCTCTTCTTGGGCAAGAAGGGAGCCGTTACGGCCCGTCCGAAGAACGACGACCCCACGCTGGCCGAGGCTCCGCAGAAGAAGATGAGCGACATGACCGAGATAGAACTGCAACAGTACGAACAAGACAAGCAGTTCTATCAGGCTGTGGCTCCCATTCGTGAGCAGGACCAGCTGTTCTCACTGCTCTTCGGCCGCATCTACATGCAGTGGTTGCAGGCCATCGAACAGCATGCCCATGAGCATGCCTTCACCGAGCATGAGCAGACCATGCTCGGCGCTGTCTATCAGAAATGGCTCAAGGAGCAAGAAGAAGGACGGCAGAGCATTGGCACCCGCATCGTCAAGGCCTATGGCAGTACGCTCATGGCCTTTGTGCGCACACCGCTCTACTGGTTTGCCTTCCATATTGGCGACGGCAAGCTGTTGGCATGCGACTCCTCCCTGCAATGGACCGAGCCCGTGCCGTGGGACTGCCGCTGCTTCCTTAATCTTACTACTTCGCTGTGCGACAGCAATCCTGTGCCCGAGTTCCGCTATGCTTTCAACGGCATGGGCGGAGAATTTCCCGTGGCAGTCATTATGGGGTCTGACGGACTCGACGACTCCTGGGGCAGCTTCGAGCGACTGGCTAACTTCTACTCTCAGACACTGGGCATCTTCCTCGACTTAGGTCAGGAAAAAGCCGTAGAGGAACTGGCGGAATTCCTGCCGAAGCTGAGTGCTAAGGCCAGTCAGGACGACATGTCGATGGCCGGCATCATCGACATGGAACTCATAGCCGGTGGCGTTGGACTCTACCGCAAGGAAAGGGAACTGAAAGAGCAGGTTGCCGAGTTACAGAAGCTGAACGAGAAGCGCGACGGTCTGGAAAGGGAAATTGCCGAGCTGAAGACTAAGGTGCAGGAGGCCGACGAGGCCATGCGGTTAGCGTGGCAGGAGAAAGCCCGACAATACTGGGCCGATGCCAATAGTCTCACCATCGAACGCATGCAGCACCGCTCGCAAACAATGGCCGAGCACTCTAATGAAGCGTTGGCGGCCATAGCACAGGCCGAAGCCTGCCCCGAACAACCGCTGGAACAGCCTGAGACGTCGCTTTCGGAACAGCCAGAGGCATCGCTTTCGGAACAGCCAGAGGCATCGCCGGCGGAACATGTAGAGGCACTGCCTTCGGAACAACCGTTGGAACAAGCCAGTGAAGACCAAACATCTATCATTACAATCGACCTTGATGAAACAGGAACCAATGAAACTGTATGATGTTCTGCGCACGGTCGTAGAACAGTTTGGCGAGGAAATCCTGGCACAGCCCAAACTGAAAGGCTTTGTGCAGGACTACATGCCCGACGACCGTCAGAGCATCCACATGATTCAGAGTGCTGTCACCAGTCAGCTGGGCCAGCAACTGCTCGACCTGAAAAATGTTGACAAGAGCACCCGCGAGTTGCGCATGGCCAGCATCCGCCAGGCGTTTCAGGACCGTTTCTTTCTGCGCGACGGCGTGGCCGAATATCTCGTCGACTGTTTCCAGTATGCCCTCGGGTGGAAGAAGGACAAACCTTCAGACCCATCGGAAGAGAAACGGGAAGAGCCAAAGTCTGCACAAGAAGTAAAGAAACAGAAGCCTGTCACACCACCAAGGCAGCAACCGACTGGGCCTCAGAAACCTGCCAATCCACCGAAGCCTCCAAAACCACCCAAACCACCTCGCAACACCAAGAAGATGATGGCCATTGCTGCCGTGGTTTTAGGCGTTGTGGCATTCTTCTTCTTGGGCGGATGGCAATGGCTGTCGGGCCTGTTTGCTCCTTCTGCCGAAAGAATGTATGTGCTTTCAGAGACGGTTGTTGTGCGGGCCAACGCAAGCGACACGGCCACGGTAGTGAAAGAAGCTGTCTATGGCCAAGAGCTTATGGTGATGATGCCCGACACTGGGCGTTGGGCCCAGGTGCAGCGTTCTGACGAAACGACGGAAGGCTATGTGCTGAAGGAAAGTCTTGTTGACAAGAAGGATCTGGAACGACTGAACAGCCTTTGGGGCGATGATGAGGCTCGGCAGAATATCACGGAATCCCGTTATCGCAGGGCACTGATTCACTTTAGGAAAGAGGTCAATGCCGATAACGACTACAAGGTCTATGGTGCCGACTACAAAGGGCGTAATTATCGGGTCGAGGAGGCAGGCGAATTTGGCGCTTTCGCCTTCATTGCCGACAATAAAGGCAGCGGGTTGCGTCAGGCTGCTGTCTATTCTTTCGATGCAGAAGGGCATCCGCTCTTGGAAAAGCCTGTTGACGAGCAACCATCCGAAGGTCAGTATATTAAGAAGATTGCCTTGGAAAATGGCAACTATGAACTGGTGCTTGGCGGAAAGAAGGTTCAGAAGGCTTCTCCGGTTGTTGCTTCATCAGAGTCGTCTACGCCTAAGAAGAACAACAAGTCTGACGAGCAGTCAGAGCCTGAGACTCCACAAAAGGGCGGCACTGGCTTCAAGCTGGAAGTGGTCGACGACATTCCCAGTGGAGGCGTAAGCCAAGATAACAATAATGCCAACGGAAAAACCGGTACGGGATTCCGTTTGGAAAGCGTTGACGATATTCCTCAGTAACGGCAAGCCTTCACAGCTAATTACACGAATTTCACGAACCGACGGTATAATGCATGTTTCTTTGCACCGTCAATTCGTGAAATTCGTATTATTAGTGGTCAGGGTCTATAAAACCATTATCCTTTGATGTTCGGCTCTTCGAGTCCGAGTCCCTTTTTCTTGTCGACAGCTTTCAGCACGAAGCCCAGCACTAAGGCGGCTACGCCGAGACAGGCAAGCATGACGAGCGGCCATGTATAGTCATACTGTATAGCCACTTGCTCAGAGATAGCCGATACCTGTTCTTGAGCCTCCTCCAAACTCATTCTACCTGAGGCAACTGCTTCCATAGCCTGTTGCTTTACCTGAGCAATTTTGGTTACAAGTTCAGGATTCGTATTGTCAAGCACCTTACCGATGAGCAGGGGAAAGAGCCACAGTCCGATGTTCTGAATCCAGAAGATTAACGCATAGGCAGAACCGATTATTTTGGGTTCGACAAGTTTGGGAACACTTGGCCAAAGTGATGCAGGTACCAGTGAGAATGAAGCTCCTAAGACAAGAATTGTGATGTAGGCAATGATGATGCCGCCCACGGCATTGCCTCTGAACATAGGCAGCACGAAGGCAAAGGTAAGATGGCACACGATGAGGAGCACACTACCCAGCACAAGCATTGAAGCAGCTTTGCCCTTATGGTCTACATAACCACCTAAAATAGGAGTTATTAATACGGCCAATAATGGGAATACAGCAAAGATGGCAGAGGCCGACTGGCGCATGTAGCCCATGTAGCAATAAGCAATGAGGGCTGCGATAGAGAGCCCCAGCAGACCGTACTTCAGATTGGCCTTCTTCTGAAAGTTGGAGGCGAAGCCGGCGGCTGCCACGACGAGCATGATGATATACTGGAAGATAGTGACGTCGGGCTGAGCCCAGAACGAATCAGCATCGGGAGGCGTTAGGGTGAGGTTGCACTGTAGCATGTTCACGGCGTACTTCTGGAAGGGGAAAATGGCCGAATAGTAGAGAACACAGAGCAGGGCTACAATCCAGAAACCGCTGTCACTGAGAATCTTACCCAGGTCGCTCACCTTGAATGGGTCGTCCTTCTCCTCGGCCTCACCTGTCTGTGCATCAAGCTTCTGGTCCATGAAAAAGTAGACGATGGTCATGATGAGGGCGATGCACATCAGGACAACGCCGAAAGCCACTGAGCGGCTCACGCTGACCTCGCCGCCCAAGTGGGCAAAGAAGGGCGAGAAGATCATGCAGGTGGCAACACCCAGACGGGCAAGCGCCATCTCTGAACCCATGGCAAGTGCCATATCTCGACCCTTGAACCACTTCACGATACCGCGCGAAACAGTGATACCGGCCATTTCGCAGCCGCAGCCAAAGATCATGAAGCCGCAGGCGGCTAATTTGGCAGAGGCAGGCATTCCCGGAATAAGAACTTCCATGCCATTAATAATCTCTGTTTTGGGACCATAGAAGGGACTGACGCCAAGCTCGTCGAAGATGGGGATGTAGTTCAGGTTGTTGGTAAACCATGTTTCAAGTCCGCTTCCCATAAAGTTCTCACTGACAGCATACCACTTGATGCAGGCACCAACGAGCATTACAGCTGCCGAGAGTACGGCAGTAAAGCGAACGCCCATCTTGTCGAGAATGATGCCGGCGAAGATGAGGAAGAAAACGAACACGTTGAGGAACACCTCGGAACCCTGCATGGTACCAAAGGCCGTCGAGTCCCATCCGCGGGTTGATTGCATCAGGTCCTTAATGGGCGAGAGGATGTCCATGAAAATGTAACTGCAGAACATGGCTAAAGCCAAGAGCAGTAGTGCCGTCCACCGCATGGCGGCAGAATCGCGTAGCGTTTTTTGAATTGCTTGTGACATATTTCTTTGTAATAAGTAACTAATTGATTGTGCCTATATATACATTATTATATATTAGCTAATGCTTGACGAATATCATCGAGAATGTCGTCGGCATCCTCAATGCCCACCGAGAGGCGAATCAGGTCGGGAGCCACACCTGCTTCAAGCAACTGCTCGTCGCTGAGTTGGCGATGGGTATGGCTGGCGGGGTGGAGCACACAGGTGCGGGCATCGGCCACATGGGTCACGATGGCAATGAGCTTGAGCGAGTCCATGAAGCGGACGGCAGTCTCACGTGTGCCTTTCAGTCCGAAGGCAATCACGCCACACGAGCCGTTGGGCAGATACTTCTGCGCCAGTTCGTGGTCGGCATTGCTCTTCAGGCCGCTGTAGTTCACCCATGCCACGCGGTCGTCTTGTTCCAGGAACTCGGCAATTTTCTGGGCGTTTTCGCAATGTCGCTGCATGCGCAGATGGAGCGTTTCCAACCCTAAGTTCAGTAGGAAGGCGTTGTGGGGCGAAGGTATGGAGCCAAGGTCACGCATCAGCTGGGCTACGAGCTTCGTCATATAGGCCATTTTTCCAAACTTCTTTGTGTAGGTCAGTCCGTGGTAGGATTCGTCAGGAGTTGTCAGACCGGGGAACAGGTCGGCATGGGCTTCCCAGTCGAAGTTGCCGCTGTCTACGATGCAGCCGCCCACCTGTGTGGCATGACCGTCCATATATTTTGTGGTGGAATGGGTCACGATGTCGGCTCCCCATTCGAAGGGGCGACAGTTGATGGGGGTGGGGAAGGTGTTGTCGACAATCAGGGGTACACCGTGCTTATGGGCGATGCGGGCAAATTTCTCAATGTCGAGCACATGGCAACCGGGGTTGGAGATGGTCTCGCCAAACATTGCCTTCGTGTTGGGACGGAATGCGGCCTCTATCTCCTCGTCGCTGGCATTCTGATTGACAAACGTACACTCAATGCCCAGCTTCTTCAGCGTAACTCCGAACAGATTGTATGTGCCGCCGTAAATCTCATTGCTCGTGACAAAATGGTCGCCAGCCTCGCAAATGTTGAAGATGGCATAGAAGTTGGCTGCCTGGCCGCTTGAGGTGAGCATAGCCCCCACACCGCCTTCCAACGCGGCAATCTTCGCTGCGACAGCATCGTTGGTGGGATTTTGCAGACGGGTGTAGAAGTAGCCCTCCTTCTTCAGGTCGAAGAGGTCGGCCATTTCTTCTGTGTTGTCATACTTGAAAGTGGTGCTCTGATAGATGGGCAGCACTCTCGATTCGCCGTTCTTAGGCTCCCATCCTGCCTGTACGCAGAGCGTGGCTCTTTTCAAATTTTTTTTCATGATGATTCGTTTTTATGTTATTTTGGTGCAAAGTTACGAAGAAATTATGAATTTTGAATTAATAATTACAAATTATTTTGTACCTTTGCACCTCGAATTCCGAATAAGTATAAATTTTACAATAATTATTTAATCGTTATGTTCAAACTTTATCCAGGATATCATCTTGTTCAAGCGTACCACAAACTACGCTATGAGAGAAGATTCCACCCAGACAAAATCTTTACTCGCAGTGCCGAAATTGTGCTTGTGGTGCTGGCCACCCTACTTGTGTGGAACCTGCCCACGACGTTTTTCGGCATCGACGGCCTGACGGTCGTTCAGCAGCGCATCATTGCCATCTTCGTGTTTGCCACCCTCATGTGGGTGTTGCATCTCATTTCCTCGTGGGCCACTTCGGTAGCCATCATGGGGCTGATGCTGCTCTTCACGTCGACCAGTGGCGTGTCGTTTATGTGTAACCCCGATGAGGTGGGCGAGCTACTGCCTTACAAGGGCATTATGGCCTGCTTTGCCGACCCGGTCATCATGCTGTTTATTGGTGGCTTCATTTTGGCTATCGCCGCAACGAAGACAGGACTTGACGCGCAGTTGGCCAAGGTGCTCCTGAAGCCTTTCGGCAAAAAGAGCGACCATGTGTTGTTGGGCTTTCTGCTCATCACGGGCCTGTTCTCGATGTTCGTGTCCAACACGGCTACGGCAGCCATGATGCTCACGTTCCTTACGCCGGTATTCAAACAGCTGCCGCCCGAGGGAAAGGGACGTATTTCCTTGGCACTGTCTATTCCCGTGGCTGCCAACCTCGGTGGCATGGGAACGCCTATAGGCACTCCCCCCAACGCCATTGCCATCAAATACCTGAACGACCCTGAGGGACTGAACCTCAACCTGGGTTTTGGCGAGTGGATGATGTTCATGGTGCCATTGGTGGCCGTACTGCTGTTCCTTAGCTGGATGCTGCTGCGCTACATGTTCCCCTTCACCCAGAAGACCGTCGAGCTGAAAATTGAAGGTGGCATGAAGAAGAACACGCAGACCTACATAGTGATTGTCACCTTCTTTGTGACTGTTGCACTCTGGATTTGCGAGAAGTGGACAGGCATCAACTCCTATACTGTGGCGCTTATACCGTTTGTGGTCTTTGCACTGACGGGCATTATCGACAAGAACGACTTGGAGGAAATCAACTGGAGCGTCATCTGGATGGTGGCCGGTGGCTTTGCCCTGGGCTATGGCCTGAACCAGTCGGGCCTGGCAGCCTTGGCCATTGAGAGCGTACCCTTTGGCGACTTCTCGCCCATCGTCATCCTGCTCATTTCAGGCTTCATCTGCTACCTGCTGAGTAATTTCATCTCTAATTCGGCTACTGCAGCACTGTTGATGCCGATTCTGGCACTGGTTTGCTCGGCCATGGGCGACAAGCTGGCTCCCATTGGTGGCACGTCGACCGTCCTGATAGGTGTGGCAATTGCTGCTTCGAGTGCCATGATTCTCCCAGTTTCCACGCCCCCCAACGCACTGGCTTATTCAACCAATTTGGTCGACCAGAAAGACATGTCGAAGATTGGCCTCATCGTTGGTGTCGTCTCGATGATCTTGGGCTATGCCCTTCTCTATCTGATGGGCACAATGCACATGATATAATTGTGTCCACTCCGCTCCAAAACTTCAAAATTGGTCAAGAAAAATGCGATTCCATAAAAATTCAACAATAAAATCATTTGATATTCAAAAATAATTCGTAATTTTGCAACCGATTACTCGCAGTGTAGTTATGCTGAGGCTACAGGGACGGACGTGATTCGCCATCGCCAAGAAGCTAACGCCCACGCCGGGCCGACGAGCCGGAAGGCTCTGAGGCGGTTGGGTGGGTTGCGAGGAAAGGAACATATAAAGGCGTTTACTCAGCGCTTTGTTTGAGACTCTTCGTAATCTCGCAAATTACAAATTTCTGTCTTGAACTTAGCAACGGTAGATGACCTCGGGATGTGTTTATACGCATCCCTTTACCAAAAAACGGGTGCATGTTTTGTGTTCCGCGTGGTAAAGGGGATAACGATATTCATGTCGGCGTGGGCTCTAACGTTGTCTGTTCAACAGAAATAGGCAATGCGAGAGCCTCGAAGAGTGGAACGGACAACAGCAACGGTTCCACGCTTTTTTATGTCCCTGCCAGGAAAAGTCCTGGCGGTCATAAGAGAGTCCGATATGGATGCATTGTCTAACGCTCGCATAACGGTTGAAAACTCTGGCAATGGGCCTGCTCCCATTGCGTTCCCCAAGGCAGCACATTCGCAGACCGGGGTGTCGGTAGAATACGCCTTCGACCCATCGAAGCGCTGGCTTGTGCTCCGCGCCTCCTACGGTCGCACCCTGAAGGTTGCCGACATGCTCATCGGTGCCGGACACTACGTCTACGTGGCGCGGCGCTATGAATGGATGGTGACCAACGGCCACCGGCATAGGGAACTCCGGGACCTGATACCCAACATCCTCTTCGCCTACATCGGCCTCGGCGAGGCCAGGACTCTGCTGTCGAGGCGCGACGGACATCCGTCGCCCCTGCCCGCTCTGGCCAGCATCGCCACCTTCTACTACAACCACTTCGAGACGGAGGAGGGCCGGAATCCCCCACTGGTGATTCCCGACAGGATGATGCACAGCTTCATCGGCATGACGAAGTCGTTCGACGAGAACACGGTGTTCGTCAACGACGGCAACATCGTCCATGTACAGGCTGGCGACCTTGTCCGCGTGAGGGAGGGGCGGTTCAAGGGATGCATGGGTCAGGTAGTCCGCATCGCCGGCCAGCAGAGGGTGGGGCTCCAGCTTGCCGACATCGGCTGGGTGGCCACTTCCTATATTCCCAGGGCCTTCCTCGAGACAGTCAGCAAGGAGGTGTTCAGCGAACACCTCGAATCACTCAGGACAGCGAATGACACAGCCCGGGCATCCTGATATCCTCATGATATATACCACACCGTATATATATTACCATTATGTTAGTCACCGCATTGCTGCGAAGCAGGCGGCGTTGAACCCGCTACTCCCTCCTTTCTCAGGTTCAGGGAGTAGCTTTTCCTGTCGCCTCTTCCACTTGTAGGCAAAAAAGTGCCCGATTCCTTGGCAGTATGGAAAATATTCCGTAACTTTGCAGTGTCGTAGTAGGTCACGCTTCCCAGCGTGACTTCCATGGCAAGCAGCAATATAGCATGATGATGAACGAACGCAG
>CAJONO010000076.1 GCA_905235905.1 uncultured Prevotella sp. | reverse complement strand
GCAGGGGTGCAAACCCCTGTTGGAATAACGGGGAGAAAAGCCCTGAAAGGGCGATAGAGTAGTCTGCCACCCTTTCAGGGTTGAGGATACCACACCGCTTTATATCAGGGGTTTGCACCCCTGCCTATGGTCTTAACAGGCCTCCGGCCTTACTTGCGGAACAAAAAATAAATATCTATACATTATATTATTAACTAAAATTTTAAACGCGTATGAAAAAATTAATTACTTTGATCCTCGCTATGGCGGGGATGGTGAGCACAGCAAGTGCTAAAACTATTTATTTTGCAAATAATTTTAGCAACATAAATAGTCTTAAACTGTATCTTTATACAAACGAGGGAGAAACCAAAAATGCTGAATTCCCTGGTGTTGATTTTCCTGCCGCCGAAGATTATACAATTGACGGATACAGCGTGTATGCTTTGGAATTAGGTAGTTATGAGAAGTTTATAATTACTTTTAAGTATGATGACAACAGCTCATGGCAAAGAGAATCGCAACCCGCCTTATGTAGTGCATATAACGAAAATGATGCTGTCGATTTTTCATCTTCTTGGAGTGACAACAAAGTTGCACTGACATCTGCCTTGACAGTTTATGATTATACTTTCTCTGTTACAGCTAATGAAGGGTTAACACTTTCTAAAATTTATCTATACCAAGATGGAGATTTGAGTGGTTCGTGGCCTGGTAAAGACCTTGTGAATAGCGGAAGTTCCTATTCTTATTCCCATAAAAGTTTTAAGCCAAACATCAGCACGGTTATTTTCAATAATGGCAATGGCACACATCAGACAGGAAACTTATGGGCAGAACCAGGTACCAACGATTACTATATAGCCAGTATAACCTCAACAAAAAATGACACTTATAACACATATGGTCAGGGGGTTAAAACAAACGACAAGGGCTATGCCACCACTGTCAGTTATAGCCCATTGAGCATCCCGGAAGGTTTTGCCTACTATGCTACCGATGATAACGACGGCACTGCCACCGCTCATTACTTGAAAAGTCCTAGTGCGAATGTTCCTATGCTGGTAAAGGGAAATGCAAACACAATATACGCTTTTGCAGCTGCTAATTCTGGCAGTGATGATACCTCGACCAATGCTTTCCATGCTGGTTCTAACGCTAATCTTGGCGCAACCGATGGTGGAGGCTACAATTATATCCTGAAAGGCGATGCTTTCTATCTTGCTAATGACAATTATGTCAGAAATGACAAAGCATACCTCAAATTGTCGAAAGAAGCCACTGGCCGTGCTCTCAAATTCATCGACAATGAAGAGACGGGCATCAATGCTGTGACAACGCAGACAGGCAATGTCAACGCCTGCTACAACCTGAGCGGACAGCGCGTTGCCAATCCCACGAAGGGACTCTACATTCGTGGTGGAAAGAAAGTGATGGTAAAATAATTCAAATTTTGCAAGTAATGAAAACCCTGCGTAGAAACGGCCTGAAAGGCCAAGAAGCACTTAGCCCAGGGCATCGCCCTGGGTTGACGGACGGTCGTATGTTCGCCCTGAAAGGGCAAAAGCCCTACCTCGTCCATGATGCTTTTGCCCTTATCAGGGCGTTGGCTGCGCACCATAATTACCCAGGGCGATGCCCTGGGCTGGGAGTTTTCTGGCCTTTCAGGCCGTCTTCGCGGAGCTTGCGACAGTTGGATAAAAATAAAATAATTATTAATCATTAAAAACTTGTACGACAATGAAAAAGACATATATTGAACCCGAAATGAATATCGTATCCGTTCGTTGCATGGGCGTTATTGCCGGCTCGATTAGCGGTGATGGTCTGCAAATGGACATCAATAACACCACTATTGATGGCGCTGCTGACAGTCGCCGTAGCAGCCTCTGGGACGAGGAATAGAGAGAAATATTCCCGAGTTGTGAAACTCTGGCTTTTATCATTTGTTTTTGTTACCCGCAAGGGTGCAAATACAGAAGCATAATTTTTTTAGTTTAATTTAATTAGAGTAAGACAGGCGGCAGACTGTGAGGTTAGCCGCCTGTTATTGTTCTATGCCGTTACAAGTACCTTGTAATGACGTTACAGATACCTTGTAATGACGTTACAGAGGCTTTGTAATGACGTTACAAAGACCATGTAACGCGGAAATGGATACAAAGAGAATGACAACAAAACAACAAATTTCGCAAAAAAAGCGGCTGGCAGGCGAGTTGACATTGCCTGTCGGCCGCTTTGACATAAACGGGAAAATTCCTGTTCTATTCCTTTGCGCGAGCCAGGTAGCTACCGTCGCGTGTGTCAACCTGAATCAGGTCGCCCTCGTTGATAAACAGGGGCACACGCACCTCGGCGCCAGTCTCTACGATGGCGGGCTTCAGGGTGTTGGTGGCGGTATCGCCCTTGATGCCAGGCTCGGAGTGGGTGACGCGCAGGATGGTCTTCACGGGCATCTCGGCATAGAGGATGGTGCCGTCGGTAGTGTCGCTGACCACTTCCACGATGTCGCTCTCCTTCATATACTCATGGCCTATTACGAGCTCGTTGTCGATGGGAATCTGCTCGAAGGTTTCCTGATTCATAAAGATGCGGCCCGACTGGTCCTCATAGAGATACTGGTAGGGGCGCCGCTCGATGATGACATCTTCGAGCTTCTCACCGATGTTGAAGCGACGCTCCAGAACGCGTCCGTCTGAAACGTTCTTCAGCTTGATAATCATAATGGTGTTTCCCTTGCCGGGCTTGCGGTGCTGGAAGTCGATGCAAACCCAAATGCTACCGTCCATGCGAATGGCGGTGCCTTTCTTAATGTCTTGCGAATTAATCATAAAATAGAAATGTATATATACAAATAGAAAAATGCGTACGTTTGCGGGTGCAAAGGTACGCATTTTTCGCGAAATAACAAAAGAGTAGCGCGTTTTTTTCGCTTTTCTATTTCACGCTCCACTCAAATAGGCCGCTTGAGTAGTTGTCGGGCTGCGTGACCTCTAAGCGAAGGGCCTTGGTCTTCACCGGGTCGAAGTTGACGGTGCAAGCCATTCCCCGGCCTACGGGATAGCCGTCGGCACCCGTCACCGGCAGCCACTGTCCCTGCTGGTCCTGATAGAGTATGCGCCACGACTTGGGCACACGGCAACCGCCCCAGGGAGCGTCGTCGAACCAATAGACGGTGCTGCTCTGCACGGTGGCCTCTTGTGCGAACTCATACGACAGCCACTCGGTGGTAGCCTTCTTGGGCCACCAATGGGTGTAGGGTATCGAGCGGTCGTTCTCGTCCTTGGGCACTAAGCGGTCGTTGATGGAGGAAAGGGCGGGCACACGCGAGCTACTGCCCACCTTGCTCTCTGAGGCCAGCGTGGCGGGCTGTGCGGGGGTGGTGGCCGTCAGGTCCTGAGCCAGCCAGACGCGCATCTTGCCACTGCCGCGATGGCACCAGGCATAATAGGGTATGAGGGTGAGCGTCTGGTCCTTGGCAATGAGCTTGCCCTGCTTGTTGAAGTCGAGCGTCTGGGCATCGGTAGAGATGGTCATAATGGGATAGGTCGCTCCGCTATTCACTTTTAACTGTTCGCTCTTCACTTTGAATACCGGCTCCTGATTGACAAGCGTTGAGAAGATGTCGAACTGGTTGTCGGGATGCTCGGCACAGTAGACCAGGGGACCGCGCTCTACGGCGACCATGCCACGGTCGGCAGCCACCTTGCCAATGGCCCGAACGGTGCGTGGCTCCATGTCGAAGTGAATCTGCACACGGTCGCCCTTCTTCCACTTGCGGTCAATGGTGAGATAGCCATCGTCGGTGAGGTGAGAGGTGAGAGGTGAGAGGTGAGAGGTGAGAGTTGAGAGTTGAGAGTTATGATTTCCATCTTTGCTGACAGTCTGGTTAGCAGAGTAATCATAACTATTCACTATACACTTTTCGTTATTCACTGTTAAGGAAAAACCGAGTCGCTTGCCGTCGGTATAGGAGTAGAGGTCGGAAGGAACTACCTGTCCCCTCAGCCAGCCAGGGATGCGAATCTTCAGGGCAAACTGGCCGGCGCTGTTCTTGTCGATGCTCAGTGTGACGTCACCGTCCCACGGGTAGTTGGTCTGCTGGCTCAACTTCAGCTGTTTGCCGCCGACCTTCAGTGTCGAGGTGTTGCCAAGGAACAGGTTGACGTAGACGTTCTTGTCCTTTACGGCATAGATATAGCCTGGCAGTGAGGGAATGAAGCGGCAGATGTTCGAGGGACAGCAGGCACAGCCGAACCACGCCTGACGCTGGTGCTGGCCCATCGACTCCAGCGGGTTGGGATAGAAGAAGCCGTTGCCCTCGAGCGAGACGCCGCTGATGAGGCCGTTATACAAGGTTCGCTCCAGCACGTCGTAGTACTTCGACTGGCCGTGGAGCAGGAACAGGCGGTAGTTGACGTAGACATTGCCGATGGCGGCACAGGTCTCGCAGTAGGCCGACATGTTGGGTAGCTCATAGTTCTTGCCAAATGCCTCGCCACTGGCCGTGGCACCGATGCCACCGGTGATGTAGAGCTTCTTCTGGACGATGTTGTCCCAGATGCGGTCGATGGCCTTGACGTAGTTCTCGTCGCCCGTCAGCGCGGCCACGTCGGCCATGCCGGCATACATATAGGCCGCCCGGACGGCATGGCCTACGGCCTCGTCCTGGTCGACCACGGGCTTGTGGCTCTGCGAATACTCGCTCTTAATCTCGGTCTTGCCGCGATAGTCGAGCAGGAACTTGGCAAAGTCGAGATAGCGCTGCTGACCGGTAGCCAAGTAGAGACGGGCCATGGCCATCTCGGCAATCTGATGGCCGGGCACCACGCACATCTGTCCGACATTGGGGCCTACCTCCTTGCAGGCCACGTCGGCATAGCGACAGGCAATGTCGAGGAACTTGCGCTTGCCCGTAGCCTGCCAGTAGGCCACGGCACCCTCGACCATGTGGCCCAGGTTGTAGAGCTCGTGCGAGAGGTCTTCCTCCTTCACCCAGCGCTTCGGGCCAGCCCAGTGGTGCGGGTCGGCGGGGTTCTGTGTGCGGGCGGTGTAGAGGTAGCCGTCGGGTTCCTGCGCCGTGGCGATGATGTCGATGACCGAGTCGCAGTAAGCCTCCAACTTCTTGTCGGGGTAGGTCTGCAGGATGTAGGCGGCACCCTCAAGGGTCTTGTAGGGGTCGGTGTCGTCGAACGAATAGCCCACGCCGTTCACCTTGAACGTCTTCGAGGGGTCTTTCAAGTGGGCAGCTGCGTTGTCGAAGTTTTTGTAGCGGCCTTCGCTCTCGCACTTTGAGAAGGCCAAGGGTACGGTAGTGTTGCGCGAGGCTTCCAACCGCTGTCCCCAGAACGTGCCGGGCGTTACCTTGACTGCGGTGAAGGGCACGGGGGTGATGGGATAGCCTTTTTGCGCCACTGCGGGGCTAATTGCCGAGCTAATGAAAGCTAAACTTAAAAGAATCTTTTTCATACTTAACTAATTTTATTTATATTCTTTGTTTTTTTGAACACGAATCTTACGAATGCTATGGCCTTTGTTTCGAACACGAATCACACGAATCTTACGAATGCTACGGCCTTTTTTTTCGAACACGAATCACACGAATCTTACGAATGCTACGGCCTCCCAAAGCTGTTGCTTTATTCGGGAGATTCGTGTTCGTTTATAATACTTTCCGTTCATATTCTAACGTGTCTGGATGACCAAAATTAATGAGCAGTCCTAATTTCATTCTTGTCGCTTTTAGATAGTTGTACACTTGTGCTCTATTTGCATCGTCAAGTTCTCCAACAGCCTTAAGTTCCACAACAATTGAATTGTAGCAAAGAAAATCTGGCTGGTATGTTTTTTTTAACTTCACTCCATCATAATATATTTCTATTTCCTTTTCCCGTTCATAAGGTATCGACTGACGCTGGAATTCCAATTCCAGTGCTTCTTGGTACACGGCTTCCGCAAATCCTGGCCCTAAGATGTTGTATACACGCATTGCGGCACCCGTTATCTTGTAACTTTCTGATTTGTAATATATCTCCATATTCTTTTCTTTTTCTAATACAAAAGTTGTTTTTTCGAACACGAATCTTACGAATGCTACGGCCTTTTTTTTCGAACACGAATCACACGAATCTTACGAATGCTATGGCCTTTGTTTCGAACACGAATCACACGAATCTTACGAATGCTATGGCCTTTGTTTCGAACACGAATCACACGAATCTTACGAATGCTACGGCCTTTTTTCGAACACGAATCACACGAATCTTACGAATGCTACGGCCTCCCAAAGCTGTTGCTTTATTCGGTCGATTCGGGAGATTCGTGTTCGTTTAGAGGTGATCGACAATGGTCAGTTTCAGAAGTTTCAGCACGAAGCCGCCGCCGGAGGCCATACGGATGGTGAGGGTATCGCCGCTGTGGTGTGTCTCATGGTCGAGACGGTAGTCCTCGGCGTTGTGGTTGGCGTTGATGCCGTCGGTGAGAAGGGTGACGGCGTAATCGCCTTTCGGTAAGAAGCTGAGGGGCAGCTGGATGGTGCGGGCGTCCCAGTTGGTCTGGCCAGCGACATACCACGTGTCGGTGTTGTCACGCTGGGAAGCGTGACCTACTAAGCGGGCGGTGACAATGTACTTGCCAAGTTCGCCTTGCAGTATGCGTGTCTCGTCCCACTCGTCGGGGATGGCAGTAATGAACGTCGTGTAGTCAGGTTCGCGCTCGTAGTTCGTCGGTGCATCGCAGAGCATGGTGAACGGCGAGTCGTGGACAACGTAGCAGGCAGCCTGATGACAGCGAGTGCCCATCGACACGGGGTTCTGGTAGCACTCCACCCAGTTCTCGCGGGTGCCGTTGCGCATGGCACCGGGGGTGAAGTCGACGCTGCCCGCCATCATGCGGATATAGGGGAAGGTGACATCGTAGCGCGGCATGTCAGTCTCTTTCTTCGCCCAGCGGCACTCCTCCATGCCGAAGACACCCTCATAGTTCATGATGTTGGGATAGGTGCGGCTCATGCCCGTGGGGGCGAAGTAGCCGTGATAGTCGAGGAAAAGCTTGTGACGGGCGCAGGTCTTGGCAATGCGCTCGGCCATCTCCACGGCCGTTTGGTCGTTGCGGTCGAGGAAGTCGACCTTGAAACCCTTGATGCCCATCATTGCATACTTCTCGCAGGCCTCCTTCAAGTGTTCGTCGAGCACGTTGAACACCGTCCAGAGCACGATGTCGACGCCCTTCTGCCGGCCATACTCAATCAGTGCCGGCAGGTCGATGGCGGCAATGGGGTTCATGATGTCGCCTTTCGAAGAGTCGTACCAGCCCTCGTCGAGCACGACATAGGCCAGACGGTTCTTGGCGGCGAAGTCAATATAATATTGGTACGTGCGCGTATTAATGCCAGCCTCGAAGTCGACACCCTTCAGGTTCCAGTCGTTCCACCAGTCCCAGGCCACCTTGCCGGCTTTCAGCCACGACGTGTCGCCAATCTGGTTAGGCGTGGCGAGGGCGTAGACAAGGTTGTTCACAGGCATGTCGGTGTCCTTTTCGGTGACGGCCATGATGCGCCAGGGATAGGTACGGGGGCCACTGCTCTTGGCAATATAGTCCTCCGCCGCGCTGACGTAGCTCATGCCGCGCCACTTGTAGTAGTCCATTTTCTTGGGATAGGGAGCGTGATAGGCACAAAGCGTATTTCCATCGGCCTTGAGGAACATGCCGGGATAGCTGCGCAGGTCGCTTTCGAGTATGGTGACCTTCACGCCGCCGGGCACCTCGACGGTGGCGGGCAGGAAGGCGGGCAGCGGACGGGCGTCGACCAGATGCGTCTCGTGGTAGGTGTTCTGAAAAGCCATGGCGTAAGGCTTTTCGGGGTTGGTGGTGTACGAGAGCCAGGCTTTAGTGCCTTCGGGAAAACCGAAGGCCGCAATCTCGTTGGCGATGACGGTTTCGCCCTTGCGTGTCGTGTAGAAACGATAGGCCACGCCTTCGTCGTAGGCACGCAGCTGAAGTCCGAAGCCGTCGCGAAGCTTGATGTCTAACTGGTTGGCTTTGCTCGTGAACTGCCGCTGTCGGTAGAAGGGGGCCTCTATGACCTCATTGATGGTCGTGGTGCGGGCCGAGCGTATGCCGCCGGTCTTCGTGTCGAGTGCCATCTGCACCACAGAGACCAGTTCCTTTCCGTCGAGCGTCACGCTGAGGTGCATTTCTACGTCTTCGCCAACGGTTACGGCAAGCCGTCCGTTGGGCGACGTCACGGTTGCTTCCTTGGCTTGTCCCTGAAACGAGCAGAACAGAGCCAACAGAACAGTGAAGAATGTTTTTTTACCGTTCATATCTAAATATGATTTTTATTTAAGTTCCGCAAGTAAGGCCAAAGGCCTGAATTTAGTCAGATTTGTTTTAGCGGCTACAAAGATACGAAAAAGAATTGGAATGCCAAGAAAAAACAGTCTAAAATCGCTGACAAACACGTCAAAAGCATTCGGAACAGACGTTTTTCCGGCGTTTTTAGTTTTATTTGACAAACTTATTAGGCTGTGTCCTTATTTTTTTGTAATTTTGCCTCGCATTTCTACTTAAGAGCTTTAGAGCAAGATGTATTACAGTAGTTGTATTCTCCGTATAGTCACACTGACAGCCCTTGCCTTAGTGGCTGTTCTGCCGGCATGCGCCCAAAAGCAAGTCCATGTGTACATGAATGAGAAGGGGGCGCGGTGGAATATCCCCGTCATCATGGACAGCATAGCCGACATCACCGTCGGCCATGACCAGAAAAGCCTGCTGCTGAATGTGACAGAAGAGCAGACGGTGCCGTTCAGCATTGACCATATAGACAGCCTGACCTTCGAGGATGCCCCGTTCGTAGAGACCAAGAATCCCTACCGGGTGTTCCAGCTCTATATCACGACGAAAGACGGCAGCGACATCGTTTCCAAAGACTACTACAAAGACTGCCATGTGTCGCTGAACGCCCAGGAATCGTTCTCGAACTACTCGGCCAACGCCCAGGTTCGCGGTCGTGGCAACAGTTCGTTCCTGTGGTACGACAAGAAGCCCCTGCGCATCAAGCTCAACGAGAAGCACAAGCTGCTGGGCCTGGACAAGGCCAAGAGCTGGGTACTGCTGGCCAACTACCGTGACGTGACCGACGTCATGAACACTTTCGTGTTTGAAATGGGCCGATGGCTCGGACTGCCCTTTACCAATCACACCCGCTATGCAGAGGTCATGGTCAACGGCGACTATCGCGGCCTCTACCAACTGACCGAGCAGGTTCAGCAGAACAAGAACCGTGTGGACGTCAGCAAGGAGCACGGCATCCTGATCTCGCTCGATGTCGACGACGGCCCCGCCGAAAACCCGTACGCCACAAATAACTTCTGGTCGGAGGTGTACCGCATGCCCGTCTGTGTGAAATTTCCCGAAGACGAATACTTCACGGCCAACACCTGCGACTCTGTCAAGGCCGAGCTGGCCCTGCTGGAGCAGGCCATCAAGAACAGAGACTACGAGCGGGTGAAGCAGTTGCTCGACATCCCCTCGTTCATCAAGTATCTGCAAATACAGGAGTTCGTCTATAATGTCGAACTGTCGGCCCCCCGCTCCATCTTTATGCACAAGGACGGCGACGGCCCTTGGGTGATGGGGCCGCTGTGGGACTTTGATGCCGGCTACGACTTCGACTGGGGCAACATGTACACTGGCCACACGTTTTTCGCCGACTTCACCGAGACGGTCATGGGCACCAACCCCCTGAAGCGCAACGGCAACTACAGCTACGTGCCACAGTTCTTCACCGACCTCTTCGGCTGCAAGGAGTTTGTACAGGCTTACAAGGCACAGTGGGCCGCCGTAAAGGATTCCATCGTCACGCGCAACTGGGACGAGTGCATGAAATATGTGGAGCAGTTGCGCGAAAGCGGAGCCATCGACCGCGAGCAGGAACGGTGGCCACTGTCGGGCAAGAAGTTCGAGACCGAACTCAACAAGATGCACCAGTGGCTGCAGAACCGACTGACCCATATAACCTATCTGATTGCAGGCATTCCTGAAGTAGACTCCACTCCTATCAGCGACGGCAAGCTATGCGGCACCATTACTACCGACGTGGTCATGGACTGGAACCTGGGCTACGGGCAGAGCCAGCAAGTGAAAGTGAGCAAGCAGAAAGTGCTACAGCTGATGGGACTCGCGGCGAACGACCTACAGGAAGCCAACCTGAACATCGTGCCACTGAACAGCGACGGCACCGAGGGCGAGAACCACACCAACGGCGTGTTCGGAGCATGGTTCAACGAGGCGAACGACCCACGCTATTTCGACGAAGGCCATGTCTACATAGAAGTGTTCCAAGACCTGTGGAACTGGAACTGCGGCCTGCATCAGTGGGTGTGCTGGGACGATACCCACACCGTTACCATGCAGTATCAGTATCCGCATCAGGGTACCCTACTCAAAGTCAACGTACAAGTGAACTTCACCATCGTAAACAACTAACGTATCCTTACACCTTAAACAACAACAACAATAAACAACAATCTACAAAAATGAAAAAACTACTATCTGTTTCACTCCTTCTTGTGGCCTTTGCCTCTGCCGCCCTGGCCCAGAAAACGGTCTACATCCCCAACGAATGGCGTAACCCGTGGAGTCCCGACACCCTACTCTATGCCGAGAACGACCCTGACAACAAGTACACCTGGTCGAAGAGCCGCTCGGTAGAGAGCGACAACGTCATCGTGTTCTGGGACAAGTACTACGGCACGAAGAAACCATCGGAATCGCCTTACGCCTACCAGGTCGACGAGCAAGACCTGCTGAAGAAATGCGAGGCTTTCTACGATCTGGAAATCAACCAGCTGGGCTTCGTCGACCCTGCAAAGTCGAACCTCGCCAAGTATAAGGTGATGGTGCTGCTCAACCACACCACCGACTGGGTGTGCTACGGCGGTGGCTACGACTATCAGGTGTCTGCACTGTGGCTCGGCCCGTCGGCCTGTAAGCCGGTAGGCCATTCGGTGGCCCATGAGGTGGGTCACTCCTTCCACTACATGTGCTATGCCGAGCACAGCGGACACAAGGACTCCGACACCGACAACACGGGCTTCCATCTGGCCTGCGGCAATGGTCAGGCCATCTGGGAACAGACGGCACAGTGGCAGGCGGCACAGTCCTATCCCAACCTGATGTTCGACCAGAGCATCTCCGTGTTCCGCAAGAGCCATAACATCGCCTTCTCGCATGAGTGGCACCGCTACCAGTCCTACTGGTTCCACTACTTCCTCTGTCAGTACTACAACGACCTGACCACCGTGGCACAGGTATGGAACCAGCCCATGACCGGACAAAGCCGGGGCAACGGCACCGACTTCAACCAGGCACTCATGAAGCTCAAGGGCCTCGACGCCAAGGGCCTCTTCCGCCTCTACTACGACTATGCCGCCCGCTGTGCCACCTGGGATATCGATGCCTGCCGCAGCTATGGCAAGCCCTACATAGGCGACTTCGAATACCGTTGCGTGGCCTTGGCCGACACCGCCTATCAGGTGGCCCTCGCCTCGGTGCCACAGGCTTCGGGCTTCAACATCATTCCCCTCAACGTGCCTGAAAGCGGTACGCTCGTCACCACCCATTTCAAGGCCCTGCCCGCCATGTCGAAACTGGCACAGGGCGACCCCGCCGAGATGATGAACGGCGAGACGCAGTGGGGCAAGAGCACCCGTACCACCTATGTCAAGCCCTCTAACTCGTCAAAGCGCGGTTTCCGTCTGGGCTACGTGGCCCTGCTCAGCGACGGCTCGCGCCTCTACTTCAACGAAGACTCCCTCTACTGCGAGACCAACCAGCTGAAGAGCTGCGACGTGAGCATGACCGTGCCCGGCGGCACCGAGCGGCTGTGGCTCGTCGTAGTGCCCGCTCCCACCACCTACATTCAGCACAAGTGGGACGAAAACGGCAACAACGACGACCAGTGGCCCTACCGCTTCAGTCTCGAAGGCACCACGCTCAGCCCCAAGGCGCAGGTCTATGTTGCCTCAGAGATTGACGGTCGCGACGTGGCCGACATCACGCTGACCTACGACGTGCGGCTGCCCAAGCTCAACAGCTACGACGCCGTCAGCGTCAGCATCTCGGGGCAGGCACAGGCCATGTTGGGCACCGCCTTCCAGATGGCTGCCACCGACATCGCCGACAAGATGCAGGCTTGGACATCGTCGGGGCCTACCGAAGGCCGTGTCATGTTCTATCCACTAAACCCGAAGACGCAGGCCCGCACCAACCGTGGCAGCACGGCCAACGGCTACGGCCACTGGTTCAATGCCTCGGGCACAGCCTCTGACTATGGTTCAGGCTATCTCTACAGTGAGTTCGCGCCTGGCTCCCTCACTTTCAACATAGGCCAGTACCCCGGCAAGCTCTCCGTAGGTCAGACCTATACTATCGGCCAGGCGCTGCGCTACAAGCAGTCGGCCGACAAGGAGGCCACAGCCCGCTTCATCTTCCGCGTCAGCATCACCGACTTGGAATATGGGGCAGAGCTGACTACGATTGACTATACCGACCCGCGCACCCTCGGCATCACCGACGTTCAGCGTTCTGCGTCCAATGGTCAATGGTCTACGGTCAATGGTCAATGTTCCTACGACCTGATGGGCCGGCGCATTCAACGCTCAACCCTCAACGCTCAACCCTCAACGCTAAGAAAGGGCATCAACATCGTCGACGGGCGCAAGATCCTCGTCAGATGAACGCTCAGCCGAATAAAGAATACAATTATGGGAAGACAGAATGCACCCATGAGACGTTTTCAGACTATTCTTGGGACAATGACACCTTCGTCAGATTCGTGAGATTCGTGTTCGAGATGAACGGGCTATTGATGGAAGAGCGACTGCAGTAGCTTGTGGTTGGCCTGGTCGATACGGGTAGACGACAAGGATTTCAGGTAGATTTCGGTCGTTCGCAAGCTGTCGTGGCCCATGGCCTGGCTGATGACGGGCAGGGGCACGTCGCTCTGGTGGGCGATGGTTGCCCACGAATGTCGGCCGACGTATGACGTGAGCTTCAGCCCCAGCAGGTCGCCCAGTTCGCCGAGTGCCCGGTTGTAGTAGGCCGAGGCGCTGAGGTAGCTCCTGTAGGTGGCCTGGCCGTCGTCACCGGCAGGGAGGATGGGAAACAGATAGTCCGTTTCAGACGGGTAGCGGTCGATGATGGCCTGCATGTCGTCCTCTACCTTCACCATGAGGCGCTGTCCCGTCTTGCGGCGGCAGTAGCTGATGATGCCGCTGCTGACGTCGCTCTTGCGCAGGTAGGCCGCATCGACGAAGGTCATGCCACGGGCACAGAAGCAGAAGAGGAACATGTCGCGGGCGAAGGTGAGCTTTTCCACTTTCTGCTGGAACTGTATGCCATCAGTGGTCATGTCTGCCGCCTGCCGCTGACTGTGTACAGCCGCACGGATGTCGAAGTCGGCTATCTGTCGCATGGCCTCGGGTGTAATCGCCCGCTTCACGGTCTTCGCCACGCCCCGGTAGGTGCCCGCAAAGGGATCGCCGGCGGCAAGCCCCTCGGCTACGGCCTTCATGAAGACGGCATGGAGGCTGCGCAGGTAGGCCGAGCTGGTGTTATGCCCCACCCCCTCCTTCTTCAGCCACTCCTCGAAGCCGCACAAGAGCTGTGGCTTCAGCCGGCTGAAGGCCACCTCATGCCTGCCCAGCGTCTTCAGGTAGTCGGCAAAGCGACGGGCGGCGCAAGCATAGTTGCGAGCCGTGCCCATGCGGTCGAGCTCGCGTATCCGCCCAGCCTCCTGCCAGGCATACTCCAGAAACTTCTTCTTCTTTGGTTTGTCAGACTTGTTCTTATTCATAACTTCACATAACTTAGATTGGTACTATACTCAATAATAGCACGGCTATAACTTATGAATTTTTATTCATTCCGAAAAGCTTGGCAAACCATTGATTTCCAGTGTGTTATAATTCAGCTTTGATTACGTTTCAATTCAGGCTGAATTACGCGACGGTTCATGCTGAATTGCATTGGAATTCAGCATGAATTTCAGAGGCGTTTCCGTAAAGTTCGAAAACGCATGATTATGCAACCGAAAAGTGTTGGGAAACTTCGGTTAGGAGCGCGCCATGTTTCTCCCTGCATCGATGCGGAGGAAGATGAAGAGAAGGAGCGTGAAGCCCCACAGCGACGAGCCGCCATAGGAGAAAAAGGGCAGCGGAATGCCTATGACGGGGGTGAGACCGAGCACCATGCCCACATTGATGAACACATGGAAGAGAAAAACGCTGAGCACACAGTAGCCATAGATGCGGCCAAAGCGGAAGGGCTGGCGCTCGGATAAATGGATGAGCCTGAGTATGAGCGCGAGAAAGAGCAGCAGAACGCCCGCAGCCCCTACGAAGCCCTCTTCCTCGCCCACGGTGCAGAAGATGAAGTCGGTGTCTTGCTCGGGCACGTACTTCAGCTTGGTCTGTGTGCCGTTGAGGAAGCCTTTGCCCTCCAGACCGCCAGAGCCAATGGCAATCTTGCTCTGGTTCACATTGTAGCCGGCTCCCTTCAAGTCTTCCTCCAAGCCAAGGAGCACGTTGATGCGAGTGCGCTGGTGGCTCTCCAGAATGTTGTTCAGTGCATAGTCGGCCATGTTGAAGAAGAACAGCGAGCCAAGCGTAAACCCGGCTATCCACAGGTATTGCCTCATTCGGGTACCGAGACACTGCCAAAGCAGATAGCCTATGGTAAGCGCCAGGACTACTGTTTGCACCCAGAAGAGGTCGAACGGGATGACAAACACCGAGAAAAGCAGGCACAGCAGTGTCAGCCCCAAACCGACGCCAAACACGCGCAGGGCATCGGTACGGTTGTGGCAATAGACCCACACCAAGGCCCCGGTGAACACCTGTATGAGCAGAAGCACCGAGAACTTGCCCAACGACGTGGGGGTGCCCAGCAGCTGGACGTCGGCATAGAGGATGCCCACCACGAAATAGATGACCATGGCCACGCCCGTGAAGAGCACCGAGCCCGTCATGCCCTCGCGGTAGAGCATCAGGAAGAAGCACAGGTAGACGAGGGCCGAACCCGTTTCGCGCTGCATGACGATGAACAGCATGGGCGTGAAGATGAGGGCCAGCGTCGTGAGGAAGTCTTTCCAGTTGTGAATGTCGTAGCCATATTTCGACATAAACTTGGCCAGCGCCAGCGCCGTGGCAAACTTGGCAAACTCGGCCGGCTGAAGGCGCAGCGGCCCAAGCACAAGCCACGACCGGGAACCTTTGATGCTGTGCGGATTGAAGATGGTGGCGAAGAGCAGCAGCAGGAGCAGGGCGAAGAGTATGTAGGCAAACGTCTCGTAGAACCGGTCGTCGAGCAGAAGCAGCGTGAGGCCCAGGAGAAACGATGTGCCTATCCACACTATCTGCATGCCCGAACGGGTGGAGAGCGACAAGAGATCGGTGTCGCCATAGGTATAGCTGGCCCCGCAAACGCTGAGCCAGCCAAGCGAGAGGAGGGCGATGTAGATGAGCACCGTCCACCAGTCGAGTGAGCGAAACACGCTCTTTTCACCGCGCCGGTTTGCCATGGTCATTTTTTCTCCTGCTTATGGGTGCATGTTCTGGTTGTAGGGCGCAAAATTACGAAAAAAAATGTAAAATCGGGGCTTTTATGATATATTTTATTTAATAATCTCAAGAAAATGACTGTTTTTTGTGGAAATGTGCGTAAATTTGCAGCCGAATTTAAATTTTCTGTTTAGAATGAAATGTTTTTTCAAGGCGCTCTGCCTTATAACGGTGGCCTCGGCCATGCTCGTCTCGTGCCTGAAAAGCAACGAAGACGAGGTTGAGATGCACGACGATGCCCTCATCACTTCCTTTACGCTGGGGACGCTTACCCGATACTATCACCCCGTGAGCAATCCCGACACAACGGTGAAGGCCACTGTCACGGGTTCCTATTACGCCATGTCTATCGACCATTTCGGCGACAGCATCTTCAATCGCGACTCGCTGCCCATAGGCACGGTGCCCCGCGTACTCTGCACGGTGGCAACGAAGAACAGCGGCGTGGTGGGCCTGAGAGGAATGGGTGCCGACACCGTGTACCACTATTTCGTGTCGACCGACTCTGTCGACTTCTCCACTCCCCGATGGTTCCGGGTGGTCTCGACCGACGGAACGGCCGTTCACGACTACAAGGTGACGCTGAACATTGCCAAGGCTACGGCCGACGCTTTCGGATGGCAGAAAACCGACTCGATAGCACTGCCCGACGGCCTGGACAACTGTCGCCCCGTGGTGGTGGGCGGAAAGCTGAAGCTGGTGGCCGGCAGGAATGTGGCCGTAAAGGACGGTGCCGTCTTCGTTCTTTCCAATCAAAAGCTGATGCGCTCGACAGATGCCGAGAACTGGGTGGAGGTGGCCGATGCAGCCAACATGAAACAACTGCTCGGTGCCGGCACAAAGGAGCTCTTTGCCATAGCAACCAACGACAGCCTGATGGTGCTGCGCGACGACAGCACCCGGTGGACGACCGAGAAGACCGACGAGAGTCTTGCCCTCATGCCCGCCACCCACATGGCTTGCGTCAGCTTCCCCTACGCATCGAGCAAGAACACCGACTACGTGCTGCTCGTGGGAACGAGGGTCGACACGCTGAGCACCCGACCCCTGACGACCAAGGCTGTGAGTGCGCTGTGGAGGAAAATCAGCTTCTATACCGAGGCTGTAGCCGAGAGTCAGTGGGCATATATGGCCAACGACGATGCCAACGGCTTCCTCTTGCCCCCGCAGGACAACCTGACCATGGCCGTCGTCGGCAACAAGGTGCTGGCAATGGGCAACGACCTGACCATCTATGAGACACGCGACCAGGGCATAACCTGGCGCAAGACCACAACCTATGCGCTGCCAAGCAGCGTTGGGGGCAGCCGGGCACTCATCGCGGGCGACGGCGAGTCGCTCTGGGTGGTTACCGACAAAGGAGAGGTGTGGCACGGCCGGAAGTAGCATGGCCTCACGCATACGTGAACATATATAATAATAAGGAGTAGAACACATGCATCGAATTGCCTCCCTCGCCTGCTCATTGCTGCTTGCGGCAGCTCTCTGCCAAGCGCAAAACGAGCCCGAATACCTGTTAGAGCTGGGTGGCGGCGCCGGCATGGCGACCTATACAGGCGACCTGAATGGCAATCTGCTGAAAGGCATGCAGCCCATGGGCGCGCTGGTGGCCAAATACAAGCCCAACCCACGAATGGCATGGACAGCCATGCTGGGACTGGGACTGCTGAAAGGCTCGTCGAAAAACGTGACCACGAGCTATCCGGACATGGACGTCAGCCCCGTCGAGTTCACCTCGACCGTGACCGACTTCACGCTGCGCTACGAGTGTCACTTCTGGGCCTACGGCACTGGCGAGGAATATCGCGGAGCACGAAGAATAGTACCATTCTTCGCCCTGGGCGCAGGACTCACGTTTGCCAAGCCCAAAGGAGGCGAGCAAGCCGTGGCAGCACAGTTGCCCATCGGCGTGGGAGTGAAATACAAAATGAGCCAGAGGCTGAACCTCGCCTTGGAGTGGACGATGCACTTCACGGGCAGCGACAAGCTCGACGGCGTGAAAGACCCATACGGCATTGAGAGCAGCGGACTCTTTAAAAACACCGACTGCTATAGCGTACTGGGACTGACGCTCACCTATGACCTGTGGGCCAAGTGCCGCACCTGCCACAACGACCACGATGATTGAGAATTGAAAACCAATAATATAGCAATATGGACTATGCATTAGATATGACGCGCATCCCCGAGCACATTGCCATCATCATGGACGGCAATGGCCGTTGGGCCATGGAGCGCGGAAAAGAGCGCAGCTACGGCCATCAGGCCGGCGTTGATGCGGTGCGTTGCATCACATCGGAATGTACGCGTCTGGGAGTGAAATTCCTGACGCTCTACACCTTCTCGACAGAGAACTGGAACCGGCCCGCCGATGAAATATCGGCACTCATGGGACTGGTGCTCACCTCGCTCGAGGACGAAATCTTCATGAAGAACAACGTACGCTTCCGCGTTATTGGCGATCTGCGGCGCATACCCGAGGAAGTGAGGAAAAAACTGCACGACACCGAGGAGCACACCGCCAAGAACGACAAGATGACCATGGTCGTGGCACTGAGCTATTCGAGCCGATGGGAAATCGTAAATGCCATGCAGGAAATCATGCAGTATCACGACATGGGGAAAAGCGCCTACAGCGACTGGAAATACATTGACGAGCAGATGATCAGCAGGCATCTCACCACCTCGTTCATGCCCGACCCCGACCTCCTTATCCGCACGGGCGGCGAACTGCGCATCTCCAATTATCTGCTCTGGCAGATAGCCTATTCAGAACTCTATTTCTGCGACACCTACTGGCCTGACTTCGACGAGGCCGAGCTACACAAGGCCATTGCCAGCTACCAGAACCGCCAGCGACGCTTCGGAAAGACCGAGGCACAGGTGGAAGGGGAAACGGTGAACGGTGAACATTGAACGTTGAACATTGAACATTGGTAATTGAACACTGAACATTGACAACAATGAACACTTTACATAATAAGTTGAAGGACTGGAAGTTGAGATGGCTACTGCTGGGCTGGGCCTTGCAATTATCCGTCTTCAGTTTCCATTCTTCAATTTGTTGGGCACAAGAGGTTTCCTATGCCGGCACCCCCCGCGTCTGCGAGATTGGGGGCATTACCGTGAAGGGCGTCGAAGGCTACGAGGACTTTGTGCTCATAGGTCTCTCGGGCCTCTCCGTAGGACAGGAAATCAAGATTCCCGGCACCGAGATTACCGACGCCGTGAAGCGCTACTGGAAGCACGGACTCTTCTCGAAGGTGTCGATCTCTCTCGACAGCATTGTCGACTCAAAGGCCTACCTCTGCATACATCTTGCCCTGCGCCCCAAGATCGTAGAGATAAACTACAACGGCGTGAAGAAGAGCGAACGCGAAGACCTGGAGGCCAAGCTGGGCATGGCAAAGGGCATGAGCCTGACGAAGAACATCATAGACCGCGCCACCATCCTGGCCAAGAAGTACTTCGACGACAAGGGCTTCAAGAACGCCGTGGTCGACATACAGCAGCGCGACGACGTCACCGGCAAGAACCAAGTGATTCTCGACGTGAACATCGACAAGAAGGACAAGATGAAGGTGCGCAGGATCATCTTCAGCGGCAACAAAGCCTTCAAGGACAGCAAGATAAAGAGCCGATGGTTCCGTACGGGCTATTTCGGCAAGATCAACGAAGCCGGAAAGCTCCGCACATTGTTCCGTGCCAAGAAATTCACCCCCGAGCGCTATGCCGAGGCCAAGCAGAAGCTCATTGACAGATATAATGAGATGGGCTACCGCGATGCCGTTATCGAAACAGACTCGGTGTGGAACGTCGACGAAAAACATGTGAACGTCTTTATCGGCATCGACGAAGGCCAGCGATATTACCTGCGCAATATTAACTGGGTGGGCAATACCGTGGTGAACACCGAAGGCCTGGAACGCACACTGGCCATGAAGAAGGGCGACGTGTACAACCAGTCGCTCCTGAACAAGCGCCTGTTGGAGGACGACGATGCCGTACACAACTATTACTACAACAACGGCTACGTGTTCTCGAGCGTCGAGCCAGTCGAGGTGAACATCGTGGGCGACTCCGTCGACCTCGAAGTACGCATCTTCGAGGGGCCGCAAGCCCATCTGAGCGCAGTGAAGATCTACGGCAACGACCGCCTCTACGAGGAGGTGGTGCGCCGCGAGCTGCGCACCAAGCCGGGCGACCTCTTCTCGAAGGAGGCCATCATGCGCTCGGCACGCGAGATTGCATCGATGGGCTACTTCGATGCCGAGACCATCAACCCCGAAGTGAAGCCCAACGGCGAGGACGGAACCGTCGACATTGAGTGGAACCTCGAACAGAAGTCAAACGACCAGCTTGAGCTGTCGCTCGGCTGGGGACAGACGGGCATCATAGGCCGCGTGGGCATCAAGTTCAACAACTTCTCACTGCGCAATCTCCTGGGAAAGAACTCACTGCACAAGGGATTCCTGCCTGCCGGCGACGGCGAGCAGATAGGACTGAACTTCCAGACCAACGGCAAGTACTACAGCTCGCTCTCAGGAAGCTACTCCACAGGCTGGTTCGGCGGCAAGCGACCCAACTCGTTCAGCGTGTCGGCCTACTACTCCAAGCAGAGCGACGTGTCGAGCTCCTACTATAACAATGCCTGGATGAACTCGCTCTACGGCTACTACGGCGGCTACGGCACCTATAACAACAGCTACTACAACAACTACGACTACTATCTCGACGACGACAAGTACGTGAAGCTGCTGGGCATCTCAGTAGGATGGGGCAAGCGCCTGCGCTGGCCCGACGACTACTTCCAGGTGTCGGCCACGGTGTCCTACCAGCGCTACATGCTGAAGGACTGGCAGTACTTCCTCATTACCAACGGTAACTGCAACAACCTGAACCTCGGCCTGGCACTCACACGCACCTCGACCGACAATCCCCTCTTCCCACGTCATGGCTCCGAGTTTGCCTTCTCGCTTACGCTCACACCGCCCTGGTCGCTCTTCGACGGCAAGGACTATGAGAACCTGGCCACCACGCAGACCTACCAGAACAACCGCGAGCAGTACCAGAAGGAGCAGCAGGAGAAATACCGCTGGATAGAATACCACAAGTGGAAGTTCAAGAGCCGCACCTATACCGCCCTCACCAGCGGACAGAAGTGCCTCGTGCTCATGACCCGCGTAGAGTTAGGACTCTTAGGCTCCTACAACAAGTTCAAGCGCTCGCCCTTCGAGACCTTCTACATGGGCGGCGACGGCATGAGCGGCTATTCAACAAGCTATGCCGAGGAAACCATCGGCCTGCGCGGCTACGAGAACGGTTCACTCACCCCCTACGGACAGTCGGGCTACGCCTACGACCGCCTCTCGCTCGAACTGCGCTATCCGCTCATGCTGGGCAACACCACCATCTACGCACTGACCTTTGCCGAGGGCGGCAACGCATGGAACGAGACCAAGAACTTCAACCCCTTCTCCATGAAGCGATCGGCAGGCGTCGGCGTACGCATCTTCCTGCCCATGGTGGGACTGATGGGCATCGACTGGGCCTACGGCTTCGACAAGGTCTACGAAGGCACCAGCAGCGAGCGCAAGGGCGGAAGCCAGTTCCACTTCGTGCTCGGTCAGGAATTCTAAATAGTGAAGAGAAATAATTACAATCAATAAAAAGAAAAGAAATATGGCAAGAAAGTTAACGACAACGAATGTGGGCAAGAGATGCATGATGCTCGTGGCATTATTCACCATCCACTGTTCACTATTCGTTAGCAGCGCAGCTGCGCAGAAGTTCGCACTGCTCGACATGGACTACATCTTCAAGAACATTCCTGCCTACGAGCGGGCCAACGAGCAGCTGTCGCAGGTGTCGAAGAAGTGGCAGGCCGAGGTCGACGCCCTCACCACCGAGGCACAGACCATGTACAAGAACTACCAGAACGAGGTGGTGTTCCTCTCAAAGGAGCAGAAGAAAGCCAAGCAAGACGCCATCATGGAGAAAGAGAAGCAGGCCGCCGAGCTGAAGCGCAAGTACTTCGGACCCGAAGGCGAGCTCTTCAAAAAGCGCACAGCCCTGATGAACCCCATTCAGGAAGAGGTCTACAATGCCGTGCGCGACATTGCCGACCTGCGCGGCTACCAGCTCGTGCTCGACCGTGCCAGCGACACCGGCATCATCTTCGGCTCGCCCAAGATCGACATCTCGAACGAAGTGCTACGAAAACTGGGATACAGCAATTAAACCATCCTACCCTATCGTCGTCATAACGAAAGAACAAAATCACGTCATAACAATATCACGTCATAACGAAAAAATTTAAAAGTCAATAAAAACAATGAAGAAACTGATCATTTGCGCTATCTGCGCCATTTGCGGTCTCACCGCATCAGCCCAGGCCAAGTTTGGCCATGTGAACACACAGGAAATAATTCAGGTAATGCCCGAGTACAATACGGCCAAGAACGAAATAGAATCGCTGGCCAAACAGTACGAGGCCGACCTGCAGTCCATGCAGCAGGAGTTCCAGAAGAAGTACGAAGACTACCAGAAAAACGGAGCCACACTGCCCGACAACATCAAGCAGCGCCGCGAACAGGAACTGCAGGACATGGACGCCAAGATTCGCCAGAGCTACCAGGACAACCAGCAGGCACTGGCCAAGGCACAGCAAGAGAAGATGCAGACCATCACCACAAAGGTGGTCGATGCCATCAAGCAGATAGGCATGTCTGGCAACTATGTCTACATCATGGAGGTAGGAGCCGGCATTCCCTACATCAGCACCACCCTCTCAGAAGACGTCACCGCACAGGTGAAAGCCAAGCTCGGCCTGAAGTAATTCCCGTTTCTCCCATCAGCGTTTCCCACCCTCCTGCCTCAGTTATGACAAGGGTGGGAAACGTTTTCTATAGCCTTCAGTCCTGTCACGTCATACCGTCGCCAAGCCCCCGACACAGCCCTCCTTCTGAATATATATGCAATCCCGCCATGAAAAATCAAGACAAACGAAAATCACAAAATAGAATCGCGGAGAGCGAAATGGCGACAACGCAATAGAAGAAAATTGTACAGAAGAAGGGAAAATGCTACCCATTCCGAATGATAATGCCACTTAGTCCGAGTAAGAATGCCACTTAGTCCGAGTAAGAATGCCACTTTCTCCCACAATTCATGCTTGTTTCCCTCACAATTCAGCATCCTTTTGGGCACAATTCAGCATCCTTTTGGGCACAATTCAGCATCAATTTCGCCCTAATTCAGCATCAATCACACACAATTCCAGCCTTCCCCTTTTGTCAAGAAAACACAAACCACTGTGTAACAGACACTTGCAAACTCCGCTGAGAATCGCCTATTTCAGCCCGACTTTCGGTTTGCTGAATTACAATCGATTCTCGCGAGAGTTCAGCTAATAATTATGCAAAAGCACTTTGCATAAATATGCTTCCCAAAACCTCCCACTTGCTCCATTCAACCATACTCCCTAACACTCCAAGTCATTGATACACTTTTGCAGGAAAAGCAAGAAAAATGCGTTCAAAATGCGTTCACAAGGCTTTTGGAAAGTTTTTTTTGAACAAAATAGATTGTGATTCCGAATTTTTTATTATCTTTGCAATCGATTCTCGTTGTCATGAGCTGTCGGTACTGACGGATGGATTCCGTTACCGCCCACAACGTGATTGACAGTCCACGCCGAGCAGAGGAAAAGGTGCCAGGTATGGTTCTTTGACTGAAGCGGGCAACATCGGAGAAGCCGCAAGGCAAAACAGCATGAGGTGGGAATGAGAGTCACTACTTTATGTAGGAAAGGCGTTTACTCAACGCTTCATCGCTACGTTCTGAACTTCGAACACTTAGAACCCTTGTAGTCGATGTAGCAATGGTAGATGACCCGGGATGTGTTTATACGCATCCCCTTTCGTGATAACAGATGCAGCAATGTGTCGTGTCTATCTTTTCGTTAGGGGTACTATATTCATATCGGCGTGGGCTTCGAAGTTGCTTATCTTTACAAGGTGGCAAGTTCGAAGGCCAAGAACGTGAGAT
>CAJONO010000075.1 GCA_905235905.1 uncultured Prevotella sp. | reverse complement strand
TCCCCGTCTTGCCTTTATTTCAGGCCGAATTGCGTTAATCTTCCAAAATCCGTCTTTCGTTACAGACTTTTTTCGTAACTTTGCCATCAAAGATGGCGAACTTACTCCGTCTCGACAAAAAAAGAAAAGAGTTTCTTTGTTTTGTGCTCGACTTTTCGTAACTTTGCAGCCAAATTCGGACTATTCATGAAGAAACTGTATATTGAGACCTACGGCTGCCAGATGAATGTGGCTGATTCGGAGGTGGTGGCATCGGTGATGAAGATGGCGGGCTATGACACTTGCGACTCGCTCGACGATGCCGATGCGGTGTTTCTGAACACCTGCTCGGTGCGCGACAATGCCGAGCAGAAAATATTCCATCGGCTGGAAGCGCTCGACGCCCTGCGCCGCCAGCGCAGCCTCTCACCTCTCACCTCTCACCACTCACCTCTCACCTCTCACCACTCACCTCTTATCATCGGCGTACTGGGGTGTATGGCAGAGCGCGTACAGCAAGAACTTTTGGACAATCATCACGCCGATCTGGTGGCTGGCCCCGATGCCTATCTCTCCCTGCCCGACCTGATAGCACAGGCAGAGATGGGGCATAAGGCTATCAACACGGAGCTGTCGACCACCGAGACCTACAAGGATGTGATTCCCCAACGTCTGCATGGAGCAAGAATTGGTGGCTACGTGAGCATCATGCGCGGCTGCAACAACTTCTGCCACTACTGCATTGTGCCCTATACCCGTGGCCGTGAGCGTTCGAGGGATGTGGATAGCATTCTGCGAGAGGTGCGCGACCTGAGAGACCGCGGCTTCAAGGAAGTGACGCTGTTGGGACAGAATGTCAATTCGTATAGGAGTGCAGGAGTGCAGGAGTGCAGGAGTGCAGATGTTACTTTTGCGGACTTGTTGCGTCTTGTGGCCCGCGAGGCTCCTGGGATGCGTGTGCGCTTCACCACCTCCCACCCGAAGGACATGAGCGACGAGACGCTGCGGGTGATAGCCGAGGAGCCTAACGTGTGCCGCCATATTCATCTGCCCGTGCAGAGCGGCAGCGACCGTATTCTGAAACTGATGAACAGGAAGTATACCCGCGAGTGGTATATGGAACGCGTGGAAGCCATCAGGCGAATCGTTCCCGACTGCGGCCTGTCTACCGACATCTTCGTGGGCTATCATGACGAGACGGAGGAAGACCACCAGCTGTCGCTCTCGCTGATGCGCGAGGTGGGCTACGACTCGGCCTTCATGTTCAAGTATAGCGAGCGGCCCGGCACCTACGCCTCGAAGCATCTGCCCGACAATGTGCCGGAGGAGGTGAAGCTGCGTCGCCTGAACGAGCTGATAGCCTTGCAGACGGAAATCTCTGCCCGGCAGAACAAGAAGGACGAAGGCCGGGAGTTCGACGTGCTTGTGGAAGGCTTCTCGAAGCGAAGCCGTCAGCAGCTCTGTGGGCGCACGGAGCAGAACAAGATGGTGGTGTTCGACCGTGGCGAGGAACATATAGGCGATATAGTGCGCGTGAGAATCACAGGCAGCACCAGTGCCACCTTGAAAGGGGAAACACCCACCCCCAACCCCTCCCAAGGGGAGGGGAGAGATGAGAGGTGAGAGTGAAAAGTGAAGAGTGAAGAATGAAAGAGTTTTTGCAAATAGTCAAGCGGTTTGTGTTGCCCTACAAGCAATATGTAGTGCTATCCATTGTGTTCAACATCCTGTCGGCCCTGCTCAACATTTTCTCGTTTGCGGCGCTGATACCCATTCTGCAGATTCTTTTCAAGACCGACGACGGTGCCCTCGTGACCACGCTCATGGACTGGGGCGATGGCAACATGAAGGATGTGGCCATCAACAATCTCTACTACTACATCAACCTTTTCATTGAAGAGGAAGGCCCCACCACGACACTCTTTGCCATTGGCATTTTCCTCATTGTGACCACCCTGCTGAAGACCCTGGCCTATTTCCTCTCGTCGTCGAGCGTGATTCCCATTCGTACCGGCATCACGCGTGACATCCGTAACCAGCTGTTTCATAAGATTACCGCCTTGCCCCTGGGCTTTTTCACCGAGGAGCGTAAGGGTGACATCATTGCCCGTATGACGGGCGACGTGCAGGAAGTGGAAAACTGCATCATGGCCTCGCTCGACGCCCTGTTCAAGAATCCCATCCTCATCGTCTTCTATTTCACCACCCTCGTTGTCATATCGTGGGAACTCACGGTCTTCTCTATCACCATTATTCCGCTCATAGGACTGCTCATGGGGTGGATAGGACGCCGGCTGAAGGCTCAGAGCATCAAGGCGCAGGCATTGTGGAGCGACACGATGAGTGTTGTCGACGAGACGCTGAGTGGCTTGCGCATTGTCAAGGCCTTTTGTGCCGAGGGAAAGATGCAGCAGAAGTTCGACAAGATCAACTCCACCTTCCGCCACGACGTGATGTGGGTGAACATCCGTCAGAACCTGGCCCATCCGCTGTCGGAGTTCTTAGGCACCACGATGATTGTCATCGTGCTGTGGTTCGGCGGTGTGCTGGTGCTGAACAACCAGACGCTTTCAGGTCCCACCTTTGTCTATTATGTGGTGATACTCTATTCCATCATCAACCCGCTGAAAGAGGTGTCGAGGGTGGGCTACGGCATTCCCAAGGGATTGGCCTCGATGGAGCGCATCGACAAGATTCTCATGGCCGAGAACACCATCAAGGAAGTGGCCGAGCCCAAGCGTATCACCTCGTTCGAGCACCAGATAGAGTTCCGCCATGTATGGTTCGGCTATAGAGAAGCCCCCCTTTCGTCCCCCGAGGGGGACACTATAGAAGCCCCCTCGGAGGCAGTAAGGGGGGCTGTCAATTGGGTGCTGCGCGACATCAACCTCACTATTCCCAAGGGCAAGACCATTGCCATCGTGGGGCAGAGCGGTAGCGGCAAGTCGACGATGGTCGACCTGATTCCCCGTTACTACGACGTGCAGGAGGGCGAGGTGCTTATCGACGGCATCAACGTGAAGGAACTGGGCATTCACGACCTGCGGCAGCTGATAGGCAACGTGAACCAGGAGGCCATTCTCTTCAACGACTCCTTCCGTAATAACATTGCCTTTGGCGTAGACGATGCCACGCAGGAACAGATAGAAGAGGCGGCTCGCATAGCCAATGCCTACGACTTCATCATGCAAAGCGAACATCAGTTCGACACCTGTATCGGCGACCGAGGCAGTCGCCTGTCGGGCGGTCAGCGGCAGCGTGTGTCTATTGCCCGCGCCATTCTGAAGAACCCACCCATCCTCATCCTCGATGAAGCCACCTCGGCCCTCGACACGGAGAGTGAGCGACTGGTGCAGGACGCACTGGAGCGGCTGATGAAGACCCGTACCACCGTGGCCATTGCCCATCGGTTGTCGACCATCAAGAATGCCGATGAGATATGTGTGCTCCATGAGGGAGAAATCGTGGAGCGGGGCACTCACGACGAGTTGCTCGGCATAGACGGCTACTACAAGCGGCTCAACGACATGCAGAGCTTGTAAGAGTTGAGAGTTGAGGGTTGAGAGTTGAGGGTTGAGAGTTGAGAGTTGAGGGTTGAGAGTTGAGAGTTGAGGGTTGAGAGTTGAGGGTTGAGAGTTGATATTTGAGATTTATATTTAGACTTTGTATATGAAGGGCCGACTTCTTTATCTCTTGCGCTTTTATGTGCTCACGGTTGCCATTTTCCTTTTGGCAAAGGTGGCATTCATGCTGTGCAACACAGGAGCTGGAACGTTCTCCGCAGGCGATGTCTTCGACGTGCTTCGCCATGGTCTTTCGCTCGATCTCAGTACTGCGCTCTATTTCCTGCTCGTTCCCCTGCTCGTAGTCATCGCCTCTCTTTGGGTAAGGCTGCCCCGCTGGCTGCTGAAGCCCTACTATGTCCTCTTAGCCGTGGCTCTTGCCCTGGCTTTTGTGGCCGATACCAGCCTCTATGAGTTCTGGCATTTCAAGCTCGATGCCTCTTGTTTGCAGTATCTTGACACGCCTACTGAGGCTATGGCATCGGTTTCGACGGCCTATCTGTTAGTGCGGCTTTTGGCAACGATATTGATTGCTGTGGGAATCTATATTGTTTTCTCATGGAAAACAGCATACTTTCTCCCAGAATCGACGCTCCTTTCCAAAACCCTGCACACGCTCGGCTGCGTACTGCTTATTCCCCTCATGGTTATTGGCATACGCGGCGGCTTTGACGAGTCGACCACCAACATCGGCCAGGTGTACTTCTCTCAGAACCAATTCCTGAACCACGCTGCCGTGAATCCCGTGTTCTCGTTCTTCGCCTCGTTTGAGAAAACGGCCAGCAATAACACGGTCTATCACTTCATGGACGATGACCGTTGCCGGCAAATCATGGATGAACTCTACAATACCGAGAGCAAAGACTGCGACACCCTGCTCAACACCCAGACACCTAATATCATTGTCATCCTCATGGAAGGCTGTGGTGGCACGTTTACCGAGATTGGCGGGCGTTCAGACGTCACTCCCTACCTGAACCGGCTGGCCCATGAAGGCATCTACTTCACCCATTGCTATGGCAACACCTGGCGCACCGACCGAGGCACGGTGTGCGCACTGAGCGGCTATCCGTCGTTCCCCACCATGTCGGTCATGAAGATTCCGTCGAAGTCGCGCACTCTTCCCACGATAGCCAAGACGCTGCAACAGGAGCGAGGCTACGGCACCTACTTCCTGTATGGCGGCGACATCAACTTCACGAATATGCGCAGCTATCTGTTGGCTGGCGGTTTTCAACGGCTGACGTGGAAGAAAGACTATTCGAGCGAGGAGCAGGCATCGGCCAAATGGGGCGTACGTGACGACATCACCTTTGCTACGCTCTACGAGATGGCTACCACTGCGCAGAGTCCCTACCTCATAGGCTTCTTGACGCTGAGCAGTCACCAGCCGTGGGATGTGCCCACCCGTCATTTTGACGATGAAGAACTCAACGCCTTCTACTATCTTGACCAGTGCCTGGGCCGGTTTGCGGAACACCTGCGCCAAAGCCCAGTATGGAACAACACCCTCCTTGTTATCCTGCCTGATCACGGTATTCCCCACCACGATATTGGCGAAGGCCATCCGCTGACCAACCACATTCCGATGATCTGGTTAGGTGGAGCCGTGAAGGGCCCACGGCAGATAGGGCAGGTGTGCAACCAAACCGACCTGCCTGCCACCTTGCTCGGACAGTTAGGCATTGCCCACGACGACTACACGTTCAGTCGCGACATTCTTAGCTCTACCTACACCCAGCCATTCGCCATACATACCTACGATGACGGCTATGCCATGTACGACAGTACCAGCTACGTGTGCTTCGACTTCATTGGCAACAGGGTGATTAGCGAACGGGGGAATCCTGCCTCAGAACTGCATGAATGGGCAAGAGCCATTCTGCAGGCGGCATCAAACGATCTGGACAAAAGATGAAACAGCTGCTCGACAAATTCTATTCGCCATTGGTGGCGGTAGTGTGGAATCTGCTACTGGCCTACCTGACCTATCAGGTGGCCCGGTTGGCCTATTATTTGGAGAATGCCTCCTATTTCCACTACACAGCCGACGTCTTTCGTGGGGGATTGCTCTTCGACACCTCTGCCATTCTCTATACCAACGTGCTGTGGGTGTTGCTGGTTCTGTTTCCGTTCCACAGGAAAGAGACGCACGGCTACCACCGCTTCTGCAAGTGGCTATATGTAGTTGTCAATGGGTTGGCACTTGTCATCAATCTGGCCGACTCCGTCTATTTCCGATACACCTTGCGCCGCACCACCACTACCGTGTTTGGCGAATTTGCCAACGAGGGCAACCTTGGCAGTATCGTAGGCACCGAGCTGCTGTCGCACTGGTATTTCGTCGTGCTGTTTGTTGTGGCGATGCCGGCACTTTGGCGGCTTTATGCCACACCGCGGTTAGACCGTCGGCACCTCAACCGATGGGGCTACTATCCTGTCTGCTTCCTCTCCCTCCTGCTCTTCATTCCGCTCTGCATAGCAGGCATACGTGGTGGGTTTACTACCGCTGTCAGACCTGTCACCATCTCGAATGCCAACCAGTATGCCGAGCGGCCAACCGATGCGGCTTTGGTGCTCAACACCCCCTTTGCCCTTATACGCACCATCGGCAAGAACGTTTTCGCCGTGCCCGGCTATTTCAGCGACGAGCAGCAGATGGCTGCCGTCTATTCGCCCATACATCAGCCCCGTATCCCAGCCCTTAATTCCCAGTTCAACAAGAAAAACGTTGTCATACTGATTGTGGAGAGCTTCGGACGTGAGTATATCGGGGCACTCAACAAGACACTCGAAAACGGACGCTATCGGGGCTATACCCCCTGCATCGACTCTATCATTGGGCTTTCCACCACGTTTGCCCATAGTTATTGCAACGGTCGCAAGAGCATTGACGGCATGCCCTCGATACTCTCTGGTATTCCAATGTTCGTGGAGCCTTTCTTCCTGACTCCAGCCTCTATGAACAAGGTGACGGGTGTGGCAGGCTTGCTGGGCGAAGAAGGCTACGAGACCGCCTTCTTCCACGGTGCCCAGCGTGGCTCCATGGGCTTTCAGGCGTTTGCACGTGCCACGGGCTTTCAGCAATACTACGGTCGCGAAGACTTCAACGAAGACTCGCGTTTTGGCGGCGATGACGAGTTCGATGGCATGTGGGCCATCTGGGACGAGCCTTTCCTGCAATACTATTGCGCCAAGATGGACGAGATGGCTGAGCCGTTTATGACGGCTGTCTTTACGGCCAGCAGCCACCATCCCTACCATATACCTGAGAAATATCACGATGTGTATACAGAAGAAAGCCTTGACATTCACAAGTGCATACGTTATACCGACATGGCTCTTGGCCGTTTTTTCCAGGAGGCTGCCCGTCGACCGTGGTTCAAGAACACCATTTTCGTACTGACGAGCGACCACACCAACCAGAGCGACCACGCCTACTATCAGACCGACTTGGGCGGCTTCTGCTCACCTATTATTATATATGAGCCTGGCGATAGCATTAGAAAGCCCGGCATACAAGACAAGCTTGCCCAGCAGACAGACATCCTACCCACGGTGCTTGGCATGCTGAACTACCCCAAGCCTTTCTTGGCCTTTGGCATTGACCTGTTTAATACACCAGCCGACGATACCTGGGCTGTGAACTACCTGAACGGCATCTACCAGTACGTCAAGCACGGACAGGTGCTCCAGTTCGACGGACAACAGACGAAGGCCGTCTACTCCCTGAACGACTCACTGATGAAAGACAACCTGGTGGGGAAGACACCTTGGCAGAAAGAGATGGAACAAGAACTGAAAGCCATCATTCAGCAATACATGGAGCGGATGATAGAAGACCGGCTCATACCCTAAGACTTGGGAACGACACGGCCGTTGACCACCATAAAGCGCTCGTTGAACTCCTCACGCGTTCGGCTCCAGCGGTTGTGGCTCCACAGCCAGTATTCCGGTGCGCGGCGAATGGTTTGCTCTAACTGTTGATAGTAGGCATCTGTAATCTCAAAGTCTTTCGTTTGCTGCGGTTCGCGGGTTATCAGCTTAAACTCTGCCTCGTAATAGCCACGTCGAGGACGCCAAATGTCTAAATAGTAGACAGCATGGTTCATCTTCCTGAGCACACGCTCTGTTCCCGTCAGTACGGGCGTATCGTGGTTGAGGAAGTCCACCCAATGGTGAATGTTCACCCAATGAGGCTTCTGGTCGGAAAGATAGCCGATGATGATTGGTTGTCCTGCCTGCTTGAATTCCAGCATCTTGCGAAGTGTTTCCTGCATGGGAATAGAGACGCATCCCATGTGTTGGCGAAGGTACAGGAACAAGCGGTCGAACACCTGGTTCTCTAATGGATGGTAGATGTGACCTACCTGCGCACCAGACTTGATCCACAATGGCAAGGACGAAACCCATTCCCAGTTGCAGTAGTGCCCCATGTAGAAGCCTACCGACTGTCCGCTCTTGATTGTCTCTTCCACCAGTTCCGGGTTTTTGAACACGAAGCGTTTCTTCATGGCCTTCTCGCTGATGCTGATGTACTTCACCGACTCAACGAAGTAGTCACAGAACCAATGATAGAACCCCCGCTCTATCTTCACCACTTCTTCTAAAGGCTTCTCAGGAAACGATTCCGTCAGGTTCTTGCGCACAACGCGCCTGCGGTACCTTATTATATAATATAGAAGACAGAATATGGCATCGCTCAAAATGTAGTGTACCCGCATGGGCAACAACGAGAACAAGTACCACAGTCCAAACAAAAAATAATAGGCCATAGCCTTTAGCTTACGATATCGCTCCTTATTGTAACTCATAGTATTTGCTTGTGTTTCTTTGTCATTCCAAATAGTCGGCGAACCTTCTCCCAGGGCGACAGGTGCCATGAATGGGCACACATGTGAATGGCATAGCTGTTTGCCGTGGCCTCATGCTTGTTGCCTGCAAAGGTTTCCGAGGGATAGATGTGTATTCTGCCTGGCAGCTGTTGGTCAATATCCTTGTAGACAAAACCTCTCTTTTCCGCTACACGGGCATAGATATAGGGTGATAGCAGGTCTGTGCGCAGCGAGCCGTCGGCTTTCACAAAATGCTTGTCGGCATACCAGTCAAGCACTTCCTTCACAAACGGACACCCTGGTTCAGCACCCATGACAGCTGCCTGAATCTGTATGCCCTGTATAAAGACGTCGGCTGTGCGATGCCCTTTGTCGTCGAGGTATTGCATGGTGCCGCATTTCTCCACCTGAATGGGATGATACTCCATGCTTGAGAAAAAGGAATTGTCAAGGAAATTGTCGAAACGCTTCAATAGCTTCACGTCAGAGTCGAGATAGATGCCGCCTTCGTTATAGAGTGCATACATGCGGATATAGTCGGCGGCAAAAGCCCATTTATGGGCATCGAAAGCCTCCTTGACATAAGGAACAGACTCTATGTCGAAATTCAGGGTGCTCCAGCGCACTGCCTCGTAGTCGGGATGCGTCTGCTGCCACGTGTCCATGCACTTGCGAATTTTCGCAGGGAAGGGATCGTTGCTCAGCCAGCAGAAATGTATTTTCTTTGGAATCATCGGGTGTTCAAGATAGTTTGCGACTACAAAAGTAGTCAAAACAAAGTAAACCACAAAAAAAAACAGGGATTTTCTGTAAGAATATTGCAAATATAAAGATTTTTTTGTACTTTTGCCTTTCATATAACAAAACGATCGTAAAAAAATGATGGAAGATATTCAAGTGCTTGTCGTTCATGTCCGTGGCCAGGACGAACGCAAGGCATACATGCAAAAGCAGTTAGACGAACTGGGATGGCCTTATGAGTTCATTCTTGACGGAAATGTGTCAGATTTGACGACAGATGTTCTCGACCGCTATTTCCTGAACGACCACAAGCCGGGCACCATGTATGGGCAATTTCCCCGAACCAGCTGCACCTACAAACACTTGTTGGCCACCCAATACATTCTCGACAAGAATCTGGAAGGTGCCCTTGTCATGGAGGACGACTTGCGGCTCTATCCGCATTTCAAGGAATTGTTCCTGAAGAGCATGGCGGAATATAGGGCGCACTATGCCAATCTTCCCTTCATGGCCAATTACGAGGAGAGCAGCCTGCTGTTAGTGCCGAGAAGCATGCGCGCAAAAGGCCGGATGCTCTACCCTGCCAATAGAGACCGTTTTGCCGGTTGTCTCTATATCAACAACAAATGCGCAAGGGTGATTATGGACTATGTCAATGAATACAAAGCCGACTTGATCAGCGACAGACTGCATAATATGTTGGTGGAGAAAGGTTTGCTGAAGTATTTCTGGAGCTATCCCTGCCTGGCCTGCCAGTGCAGCTGCGATGGTTCCATGCCTACGATGATTCCCACAAAGCCGCGACCCCTGAAAAGGCTGAAATGGTTCTACAAGCGTTTCTACAAGCATCTTCTCTATTTCTTTCGCTGATACATGGACAAAAGGAAACTGCACTATCTGCTGCATAGCGGAAAGAACAGCAATCTGGCCTATTATCTCAGGGCCTATGGGCGAGAGTTCGTTCCCAAGGTCTTCTTGCGCATGCAGTTGAAGAAGATACTTGCCACGCTTGATGCAAGACCCGACCGCGACTATATCTTGCACCGCGTGGACTATTATTGTCAGCTTCAGGCAAACAGTCTCTTTGACAGGAATGCATGGGAATGCAAGGCCACGAGTCTGAGAGACCAGCCGATGACAGGTCAGAAAGCCTACTATTTCGATGCTATGGAGTATGCCCGCTACTTCGACCAAAGCCTGCGGTGGATTCTCGATGCAGGCGACAAGCCCTATGTGACGCCAGAGCCAGCCATTGTGAAGAACCGGCCCTTGGTAGCCGACAATGGCAACTCGGTCATACTGAATCTTGACAAGAACCGCCATTTTCTTTTCGTCGACGATGCCATACCTTGGAGGGAGAAACAGGACAGAGCCATCTTCCGTGGCGACTTAGGACCGAGGAAGCAGAACCGCGACACGTTCATGTTGCGTTATGCTGACAATCCCATGATTGATGCCGCCTCGACCAATTGCTGTGCCGAGCACCCTGAATGGCAGAAGGAAAAGCTGACGATAGGCGAGCACCTTGACTATAAGTTCGTCATGTCGCTTGAAGGCAACGACGTGGCCTCGAACCTGAAATGGGTGATGTCGTCGAACTCCCTCGCCGTCAGTCCTCGGCTGACGCAAGAGACGTGGTTTATGGAGGGCACACTGAAGCCTGACTATCATTATATTGAGGTGAAGGAAGACTTCAGCGATCTGGAAGAGCGGCTTGGCTATTACATTGCCCATCCCGCCGAGGCTGAAGCCATCATCGGGCATGCCCACGAATATGTTGAGCAGTTCTTCGACCGTGAGCGCGAACGGCTCATATCGCTATTGGTGCTGAAGAAATATTTCGAGATAACCAACAACGTCAGCCTATGATATTTGCCCGTGACAAAAGCCAGATGTGCAACAACCTGTTGCAGTATGCCCATGTCTATGCCTGGGGCCGTGAGCATGGGCGTAAGGTCATATCCATGCGCTTCAGCTATAAATACCAGTATTTCCATATCTGCCACACCTCCCTCACCAGCTTTCCCCTCTATCTTCTGGCCAAGACCCTTGCTGCCCTCCGGCTGTTGCCCACGGCCAGTTTCAAGTATGCTGAGTGTGACCCTGCGGCACTGGAACGCAAGATGCTCCGGCACCGAAACATTGTGGTAAGCGGATGGTATGTGCGCTACTATGACCTCTTTCTGAAGTATCGGAAGGAAATATGCCATTTGTTCCAGATAGACCCACAATACACCATCCCCGTCAGACAGCAGATGCAGCAATGGGATGGGGTGAAGCTGGGAGTCCATATACGTCGGGGCGACTACGCCGTATGGAAGGATGGGGCCTATTGCTACAGCGACCGGCAATATGCCGACCGTATCCGCCAGTTTGCCGGCCTGATGACCGATGGTCCCATTGACGTTTTCCTCTCTACCAACGACCCTGCCGTATCGGCCGACACCTTTCAGCAGCTTGTCGGCACGGAGAGGGTCAGAATCCATCTGTTGGGCGGCAATGCCGTCGAAGACCTTTTCATGCTTTCAGAATGCGACTACGTCATCGGTCCTCCCAGTACCTTCTCTTTGGTGGCGGCCATGTATCGTGACATTCCCCTTTGTCGTATGGACAAGATTGCCGGAGGGCAGCTGACCCTGTCGGACTTCAGGCTCTTTGACTATTGGTTTAGAATTCTCATATAAATATGCAACTGTACGATTATCTGATTGTAGGCTCCGGACTTTATGGTGCCACCTTTGCCTACTTGGCCAGACAAAGCGGGAAGCGCTGTCTTGTCATAGACAAACGTCCGCACTTGGGGGGCAACGTCTATTGCGAGAACATAGAGGGCATCAATGTTCACAAATACGGTGCCCACATCTTCCATACCAGCAATGAGCAGGTGTGGAAGATGGTGAATGGCATCGTTCCCTTTAACCGATACACCAACTCGCCCATTGCCAACTACAAAGGGAAACTGTATAACCTCCCCTTTAACATGAACACCTTTCACCAGATGTGGGGTGTCAACACACCTTCCGAAGCAATGGAGAAGATAGCGGAGCAACGACAGGATGCCCTACAGAACATGAAAGCTGCGGGTGTGAGCGAACCGAGGAATCTGGAAGAGCAGGCGCTGCTGCTGATAGGCAAGGACTTGTATGAGGTGCTGGTGAAGCATTACACCGAGAAGCAGTGGGGCAGAAACTGTGCGGAGCTGCCTGCCTTCATCATCAAGCGGCTGCCCGTACGCTTCGTCTACGACAACAACTACTTCGGCGACCGCTTTCAGGGCATTCCCATAGGAGGCTACAACCGGCTGATTGGAGGAATGCTGGCTGGGGCGGATGCACTCACTGGCACAGACTTTTTCGACCTGAGGCGGAGTTTCGACAGAAAACTCGGCAGGTGGGAAATAGAGGGTAGGGAGTTGCACATAGGCTGCAACAGAATCGTGTTCACGGGCAGGATTGACGAATTTTTCGGCTATGAGCACGGCAAGCTCGAATACCGCTCCCTCCGTTTCGAGGAGAAGACTATCGACTTGCCAAATTTCCAGGGCAACGCCGTGATGAACTTCACTTCGGCCGACGTGCCCTATACCCGCATCATAGAGCACAAGCACTTCGAAGCGTTCGGCGAAGAAGTCTACAGCAACCCGAAGACGGTCATCTCGACGGAGTTTCCCACGGAATGGAGGGACGGCATGGAACCTTTCTACCCTGTCAACGACGAACGGAACAACCGTCTGGCCGCCCTCTACCGCCAGATGGGGGAAGGAATGCCCAATGTCGTCTTTGGCGGGCGGCTGGCTGAATACAAATACTACGACATGGCTCCGATAGTGGAGAAGGTGTTAGGCTTGTTTAACGAAAACTAAGGGGATTATGAACATTGTTTATTTCGTCATCGGCAACTCGAGCGTGATTCTGATGCAGGTGGGCTTTTCTATCCGGACGCTGTTGGCTCAGGCCACTGAGGAGGATACAATCTATGTGGTCACCGACATTCCAAAGATGTTCGACGGTCTGCCTCGGGTCAAGACGGTCTGCGTCAGCCAAGAGGACATCAGGGAATGGCGGGGACGGCACGACTTCTTCTGGCGCGTGAAGATCATGGTGCTCAGGAAAATCGCACAGATGTCACCAGGCAAGCCCATCGTCTATTTAGACGGCGACACGGTGCTCTTCGGTCGTTTAGAGGAACTGAGGGAACTGTTGGCGGCAGGATGCGGACTGATGCATAGGGACGAGGGCTGTCCCTCGGACATGAAGGAGAAGTCGCTGAGAATGTGGCAGACGGTGGGGGGCCGCACCTATGGCGGCATCACTATCGGTCAGGAGCACCACATGTGGAACGCGGGCGTCGTCGCCATTCCGGCCATCGTGGCGGGCGAGATGCTCGACCTGGCGCTGACCATCTGCGACGGTATGCTCGACGACAAGGCCGAGCCGGTAGTCATTGAGCAATATTCCCTGTCTGTCGCCATGAAGGAGCGTACGGAGCGCATGCTGGAGGCGCGGTCATGGATAGGCCACTACTGGCACAACAAGCTCTACTGGAGCGCCTATATCGCCGACTTCTTTGTCCGCTCCTATCGATTAGGCAATACGGTAGAGGACGACATCAGGCGAATCAGGAAAACGAACCTCCGGGGAGTACACAGACGAATCTTAGTAAAGCGGACTATAGCGAAACTATTGGGAAAACTACATTAATAAGAGAATGAGAATAGCAGCAGTCATTGTGACTTACAACAGGCTCGCCTTGTTGAAGGAGTGTATGGATGCCGTTAGGCAACAGTCACACCCAGTGTCGTCGATCGTTGTCATCAACAACGCCTCGACCGATGGCACAGCAGAATATCTCGACAGGCTGACCGACGAACGACTGATTGTCAAGTCGTACGAGAAAAACATCGGAGGGGCAGGAGGCTTTGCCGACGGCATCGGCATTGCCACCAAGAACGGAGCCGACGCCGTCTGGATTATGGACGACGACACCATTTCCACGGCCAGTGCCCTTGAAATCCTTGTCAACGTATGGGAATCTAAAGAAGATACCGGCTTTGTGAGTAGTAAGGTGGTATGGACCGACGGCAACATCCACAAGATGAACATACCGGGCTATGTCAGCGACGAAGAGTTGGAGGGTAGCCTCTATGCCCTTCGCTCGGCCTCGTTTGTGTCGCTGTTAGTGCCATGCCGCATAGTCAGGGCCGTGGGCCTGCCATACCGTGAATTCTTTATATGGGTAGACGACGCCGAGTACACCTCACGCATCGTCAAAGCTGGCTATAAGGGCTATCTGGCTGAACACAGCGTTGTCGTTCACAAGACAGCGGCCAACTACGGAGCCAGCATCAACTGTGCCACCCCTGAGTCGGCATGGAAATTCTACTACTATATGCGTAATGGCATGTTTGCCTCGCGTGGCGAGAAACCTTGGATTGTCTGGTTCTTCCGTCACCTGAACCACCTGCGTCTTGACGTTCGCCGCACACGCCACATGCCCAAAGAAGTCAGGAGCCTGTTCAGGAAGAACCTGTGGCGAGGGTTTGTCGACGGTCTCACCTTCCATCCACAGAAAGAGTTCGTCGACTTCTAACCCACCCTTTTTAACGACAACGAACAGAACGAAGGTTTAGCTCGGCGGCTCGAAGGGGAAGTGATACAGTCTTTCAGTAATTTTGTAATGAAAGAGTATTTCGATGCTATCATGAATAAAGTTATTTTGAGCATGTTTGACATTGAACTTGAGTAGAAATGAATCTGTTGACTCTATAGTTGACTCTACCCCTTATTTTAAAACTTTTTCTCCGAATCGTTTGGCGGTTCGGATTTTTTGTCGTATCTTTGCACCCATCGCTCAGTTAGCCCACTCGTGGGCGGCGGGCGGTCTTATATATGAGAAAGACGTTTTCGAACGTCTGTCGTTGTGAACTCTGAACTTCGCAAACTCAAGCCACAGCAGACAGATGACAACCGAAGCGTCACGTGGTACGTTCCTATATACCTTATTTAATATATATAGTTCGTACTGGCGTGGGCTAACTGCGTTGTCTATCCTGTGTGGCGAGGCAATGCGAAGGCCCAGAGTTCCAGGATGGACTGAAGAACAGACACCTCACGCCTTTTTTGTGTATCTGCACGAACCGATAACTAATAAGAAATTGCCGACTTTGGGGTGTTGGTGGGCGATATAAAAAGTTGTGCCCGACACGTTATCAGGGTAAATAAATGAAAGTTTTTGATCACCTATTGACACTACTAGCACTTGTGTTTACTACAGTTGTCGTAACATCCTGCCATTGCAGAGATGACGATGAGATTATAGTTAACAGCATTGGAGGATTCTATTTCTTTGTCAATGAGACCACTAACGATTCTATCGACAATTATGATGCCACACAGGGGAAACGTCTGGAAGCACATAATGGAGATTCCCTTAGTCTCATATTCAAGTCCTCATTGCCAGAAGGCGCTCCTGCCTTAAGATGCAGGATGACATTCGTGTTGCCAGATGGTTTACAACACGTAGTAGAAGATTCCACCAATCATGATATGGCGTATGGCTATGTGGTCAGAAATGCGCCTTTAGGAGAAAGAATGCTCCAGATTATTCCAAAAGTCATTGACGAGAGAGTTACGTACACAGGCCGTGACAGCATCGTTATCTTTAGGATGGACATTGTAAAATAATGGGAGCAAACATGAATTAGCAATAAAACTTCATACTATGGAACAAACAGTTTATTTAATTAGTATTTCTTTCAGAAATATAGGATTGTCCTTAAGAAAAGTCCTTTTGCCCTTTTTGTTACTTTGCTGTAATATGGCTTCAGTATTAAATGCAGCAGTTACTATTCCCTATTATAATCAAACAACAAGAAATGTAACTGCATATGTTGGTGATAAGTTCCAATTGGGTTATTCTGACAGAGCATATGTTGGGCGTCATTATACTGTTACTTCTGAAAACTGGGATTATGACGTAAACACTTTTACAGGTGAAAAATCAAATTACACTTATATATTTACAGCTAATGCAGAATGTGCAAATAAGGTTATAAAATACAAATTAAATTATAAATGGATAGAATATAGCAGTAGCTATCCGAAGGGGCGTACGCAATATGGAAATGTAGATATTACATGGAATTTGACCGTCACATCTCGCCCAATGCCAGAACAAATCATCATCAATGATTCCTTAATAGATATACCAATAGGAAATAATTATCAGCTAAATTCTTCGATAATACCAGAAGATGCTTTACAAACAGTAACATGGGCTTCAAATGCACCAGAAATAGCATCAGTTGATGAAAATGGACTTATAACGGGTGTGGGATTAGGTGATGCTGTGATAACGGTAACATCAAATATAGACAAAACTGTATATAATACATGTATTGTTCATGTAGGGACAACGGATGTACAGACCATAATGATTCCTGATGATATTACTCTTCATTATGGGAGCAATACACAACTGTCGCCAGAAATCAGTCCTTCCTATGCAATATATGATTTGAAGTGGCAATCAAGTGACGAAAATGTTGCAACGGTTGACCAAAACGGCAATATTACAACGGTTGGACCTGGTCAGACAGATATTATGGTGACAGATCAGGCATCTAAAGTTGAAGCAAAATGTTCTGTAACAGTATATATGGAACTTGGCGACACTTTCAAGGCTGATATTCCTAATGATGCTGGAACTGTTTCTGCTACATTTATGTTGACCGATTGGGAAAATCGTCATGTTTGTATCGGCGTTGGAGGATTCGATAAAGTTGCTATTGATAAAGCAACAACAGGAGGCATCACTATTCCTGAAACAATTGTAGGTCCTGGTAATCTTGTATTTTCTGTTGATTCTATCAGCAGTTGTGCTTTTTATTCAACCAATATTTCTTCTGTAACAATTCCTAAGGGAATAACTGCCATTGGCGAGGATGTATTTTGGAGCTGTTCCAATCTCGTTTCTGTGACTGTTGAGTGGCTTGAGCCTCCTGTCATTGAATACAGTTGTTTTTATAATTATTCAAATGCGACACTTTATGTACCCAAAGGATGCTATAATAGTTACAAAGCAGCAACTTATTGGAAGGACTTTGGCAACATCTTAGAACCCCTACACACCAACGGCGATACCTTCGCAGCCTCAATCACGGCAGGTAGTGGCACTACAAAAGCGTCATTTATGGTGACAGATGCCGCCAATAAATATGTGAGCGTTGGCAACGGAGAGGAACCAGCAATCGCCGATTATACAAGCGGCAAAGTAGTTGTTCCCTCTACTGTAACAGGTTACGACGGGCAGACCTATCAGGTGAAGCAAATATCGGATGCAGCTTTCTTCGATTGCTATGAGGTAACATCCATACAATTGCCCGACGGCATTACTGCAATAGGTCGACTCGCTTTCTATGATTGTGTAGGTCTTACATCATTCACCATTCCTGCAACCGTGACAAGCATCGGTGAGGAGGCTTTCAACAGTTGCTATAATCTGACCTCCATCACTATTCCCGCCACCGTGGCAAGCATAGGGGAAGCAGCCTTCTATGGTTGTAGCAAGCTGACATCCGTAACGGCAAATTGGAGTGAGCCTGTGGCAATAGACAGTGATTGCTTCACTAATGCAAAAAATGCGACATTGAATATTCCAAAAGGCAGTTACACGAACTATGCTTCTGCCGACAATTGGAAGAACTTCAAAACCATTAAGGAGCCGGCCCATTCCGTAGGAGACACCTTTGCCGCCTCCATAACAGCAGGTGGAGCGAAAGTTGATGCCATCTTTAAGGTTACAAGTATATCCTTTAACTATGTAAGCATCGGCAACGGAGAGGATGCCGCTATAGACATCTTCACAAGTGGGAACATCGTTATCCCCTCTACTGTAAAGGGATATGACGGAAAGACCTATACTGTGAAGAGGGTGGCTGATGCAGCCTTCTTCGGATGCGAGAACATGACTTCTGTTAGTTTGCCATATGGTATTACTGAAATCGGGAACTCTGTTTTCCTCAGATGTTATAACCTTGCTAACATTACGATTCCAACATCTGTAACGAAAATAGGAGATGAGGCATTCTTCTATTGCGAGAAGCTCTCCTCCCTTTCTATACCTAAGAATGTCACATCCATAGGTACAAAGGCTTTCAAGAACTGCAACATACTGACTTCAGTGACAGCAGGATGGAATACTCCTATCACGATAGATTCTGAATGCTTCTCCAATGCCGCAAATGCAACCCTGAATGTTCCATACGGTTCAAAAGAAAGATACGAAGCAGCTACAGGTTGGAAACTGTTCAAGAACATCGTAGAGATGGCTCCAAAAGAAGGTGATATGTTCACAACCCTGACAGAGAAAGGCATAAAGATGACATTCACTATCATCAGTGCCAATGAAAAAACATGTAAGGCCGGTGATGGTTACAACCCATCAGTTTCGACAAGCACAAATGGACTTGTTACGATTCCATCCGCGGCCAATGGCTTTGCTGTAACACAAATTGCTTATAAGGCATTTTGCAATTGTACTCAAATAACAGAAACGGTCATACCAACCTCTGTCGCCAGTATTGGTTCGTATGCATTCTCTGGATGCAACAATCTGACCTCTGTCACTGTCGGCTGGGATGAACCGATTGAAATTGGTACAACCTGTTTCAGCAATGCCGCTAACACTACGCTCTATGTGCCCATTGAAACCAATTCAAAATATAAGTCGGCGACAGGCTGGCAGAACTTTGGTCAGATTGTTAATAAGACGAATAGTGTTTTGCTTGCTGGCGATGTGATAGTTTGTCGTGGCGGACAGATCACGCTACCAATTATGTTGTCGAACAACGACAATGTTCGCAACATTCAGTTTGAATTGGCTCTGCCAGAAGGAATCTCTGTTGTTACCAATGAAATGGGTGAGCTTGTAGGTGCCTCTCTTTCTGAACGGGCCAAAGCCACTCATACAATTACAGGAACTCCTGAAACCAATGGAAACTATCGCGTAATGATCATGCCTAAAGGTATTACAGACGATATTATTCAAGGCTCGGAAGGGTTGATAGCAAACGTCAAACTAAAAGTAAAATTAAATGTTACACCAAGTGACTATGATATAAAATTAACAGCTTGTGAACTTGGCATTGACGACGGAGAAAGCCGTTCTGCCATCCTACAAGATGCTCATAGCAATTTGACCGTGAGCAGTGTATTGCTTGGCGATATTAAAGATAATGGTGAGGTCTCAGTGACGGATGTGTCTAATCTGATAGACTACCTCTTGCATAAGAAAATCTCTAATTTTACCATGCATGCAGCAGATATCAATGGGGATGGTAAAATCTCTGTGTCTGACATATCCATCTTGATAGATATACTTTTGCACAAGACGGTCTTTGGTGAAAAGCAAGCGTTAAAAACAGAAGAACTTCCTCAATAATAATAAAACTTAGTAAAGATGAAAAGATTAATTTTGATTACAGCCATGTTTATGGCTTGGGTCGGCACTATGAAGGCTGATGAAATTGTGGTGCCAAACATTGTTATTCCTAAAGGTGGAACAGCTATTCTTGACATTCAGCTAAACAACGAGCAGGAATTGAACAGAACTTTCGGGCTCTTTATCAATCTGCCTGATGGTATTACTGTGGTTGATGATTCCGAGAAACTTGGTGAACGTTTTAATGGAACAAACGTTAGTGTTGTAGGTACTCCCGAAAGCGATGGTAGATATAAAATTCTGGCTGTTAATGGAATTACAGCCGATGACGATTATCCTATTCCAGATAATAGTGGAACCATCGTTACTGTTGAATTGGCGTCAGACGAATCTATAGATGAAGGCACAGTACTTGATGCAAGCATAGAAAATATTGAACTAAACTTGTTCTCCAAAGAAACTGATGGAGCTCCGTCTGATGTTCCTACAACAGTAAACTTCCATATTACCATCGGCGAGCCTGACGACGGGCGTATCAAGTTCTACGAGGATGCCACATCGCTGCCCAAGTACACGGCAGGCGAGAAGGCCAATGTGACGATGTACCGCACCATCAAGGCCAACGAGTGGAGTACGATGGTGTTGCCTTTTAATCTGACAAAGTCAAAAGCAAAAGCAGCTTTTGGTGATGATGTGGAGATGGCAAAATTCACAGGCTTTGTAGTGGATTATGGTGAGGAAGAAGAGAATGTGACCCCACTTGGCATAACCATCAACTTAACAAGTTACACTATCCCCACACAGGGGAACCTTGCAGGTGGAACACCCATCCTCATTAAGACCAGTAAGGATATCACAGAACCATTACAATTTGACGACGTGAAACTTACAGAGGGAGTCCAGAATGTGGAGAATGAATTTGTCTTGAACGAAGATTTTACATTGAAAGGTAAGTTCAGAGGCACACTTGTCAAGACTGTTGTTCCTGAAGATGGCTTGTTCATCAATGGCAACCAGTTCTGGTATTCCACGGGCAAGAGCACGGCAAAGGCCTTCCGTTGCTGGTTCGAACTGGGAGCCGTGCTCGACAAAGAGACCGATTTCAGCTCGCGCATCTTCCTGCATTTCGACGACAGCGAGACGACGGGCATCAGCCTCACCCCCAGCCCCTCTCTCAGGGGAGAGGGAAGTATATACACTCTCGACGGACGGAAGGTTGTAAATGACGATACGTCAAATAGTAAATTGCGTAAGGGCATTTACGTCAAGGGTGGTAAGAAAATGATTGTAAAATAAAAAAACGGAATGAAAATGAGAAAGATATATGTGGCACCATCGATGAGGATGGTGGAAAGCGAGACAGAGGCGTTGTTGGCCGACTCGACGGCCATTAGTTCTGACCTTGGCATCGGCTACGGCGGCGTAGACGAGGATGGCAAGATGGAAGCATCGTCGCGCCATCGGAATTGCTGGGAAGAGTGAATCTCAAACCTTCATATAACCCTCAAATCTCACACAAATCTGTGCAGAACACCGATTTGTGTGAGATTTTTGTATAGCTTTGCGGTTCTTGTGCCGGGCGTCGGGGCGGCTACTCATGGTCTTGCTAATTGCAAAGAGGTGTTATTTTAGTTGAAAAGTTGAAAAGTTGAAAAGTTGAAAGGTGAGTTTTCGGATGAAAATACTTAACTTTGCACCTCGTATTAATACAACAAGAAAAAAAGATGAGAATAGCTTTGATAGGCTACGGCAAGATGGGCAGGATGATTGAGGAGATAGCCCGCAGCCGTGGTCATGAGATTGTGAGTATCATTGATATTGACAATCAGGAGGACTTTGACAGTCCTGAGTTTGCATCGGCCGACGTGGCCATCGAGTTCACCAGCCCTACCGCTGCCTATGGCAACTACCTGCGGGCGTGGGCGAAGGGCGTGAAGGTGGTTTCTGGCTCGACAGGATGGATGAAGGAGCATGGCGACGAAGTGCGCAGGGCCTGTGCCGAGGGGGGAAAGACGCTGTTCTGGGCGTCGAACTTCTCTATCGGCGTGGCCATCTTCTCGGCGGTGAACCGCTATTTGGCCAGGCTGATGAACGAGTTTCCGCAGTATGACGTAGAACTGGAAGAGACGCATCACGTACACAAGCTCGACCATCCTTCGGGCACGGCCATCACCCTGGCCGAGGAGATCGTGGCCGAAGTAGACAGACTGAAAGGATGGGAGGAATCCTCGGGAGGGGCTGGGGGTGGGTCGTTGCTACCCATTCGCTCCATCCGCCGAGGCGAGGTGCCAGGCATCCACACCATCCGCTACGACAGCGATGCCGACTGCATCACCATCACCCACGATGCCCACTCGCGTCGCGGCTTTGCCTTGGGAGCTGTGCTGGCCGCCGAATATACTAACAAGCATGAGGGACTGCTGACCATCAGCGATATGTTTAAATTCTGACTATGGAAAAGAGAGAAAAAAAGAAGCTGAACATGAAGAAGCAGTGGGCCAAGTTTGTCGTGGTTCTCGTCTGCTATCTGCTGTTCCTGTTTTGGGTGAAGTCGTGGTGGGGACTGTTGGTCGTTCCCTTCATCTACGATGCCTATATCACTAAAAAGATAAACTGGCAGTGGTGGAAGGATGCCGAGACGCCCGTGAGGGTGGTCATGTCGTGGGTCGATGCCATTGTCTTCGCCCTGGTGGCCGTCTATTTCATTAACCAGTTCTTCTTCCAGAACTACGTGATTCCTTCCAGCTCGCTTGAGAAGTCGCTCCTCACGGGCGACTACCTCTTCGTGTCGAAGGTGAGCTACGGCCCTCGCATTCCGCAGACGCCGCTCACTATGCCGCTCACGCAGCACACGTTGCCCGTGTTTGGCTGCAAGAGCTACGTTGAGTGGCCGCACTGGGACTACCGGCGCGTGGAAGGCTTTGGCCAGATACAGCTGAACGACATCGTGGTGTTTAACTATCCTTCGGGCGACACTATCGTCTCTGACCTGCGCTACCAGCCACGCGACTTCTACCTGCTCTGCTACGAGCTGGGCTACCGCGCCTGGGCCAATCACCCCATAGCCGACTCGCTCAGTGCCGAGCAACGCCTGCAGATGTTTGCCGCCGTCAAGGCCTTGGGTCGCCGCATTATCGAGGAGAACAGCGCCGAGTTTGGCGAAATAGGCACACGACCGGTAGACCGGCGGGAGAACTACGTGAAGCGGTGCGTGGGTCTGCCCGGACAGACGCTGTTCATCAAGGACCGCATTATCTATCTTGACGGCAAGGAGAACAAGGAACCCGACAACGCCCAGTTCTCCTACAAGGTGAGGCTGAAGCGCTATCCCACCGACGACGAGCTGCTCGATCTGCAAATAACGATGGAAGACCTGATGCAGCTGAACCAGATGGGCTGTATGCCGCTGACTCGCCGTGCCGCCGACATGCTGCGCAAGCGCACCGACTTGTGCGAGAGTCTGCAGATCGTGACCGAGGCCGACGACCAGGACATCTACCCGCTGAATGGCGGCTACCACTGGACCCGCGACAACTACGGCCCCGTGTGGATTCCCAAGAAGGGCGAAACCGTCGACCTCTCGCTCGACAACATTGCCATCTACGAGCGCCCCATCGGTGTCTATGAAGGCAACGACCTGGCCGTGCGCAATGGAAAGATTTACATCAATGGCAAGGAAACGAACAAGTACACCTTCAAGATGGACTACTACTGGATGATGGGCGACAACCGCCACAACTCGGCCGACTCGCGCTACTGGGGCTTCGTGCCCGAAGACCATATCGTGGGCAAGCCTATCTTCATCTGGTGGTCGAGCGACCCCGACCGCTCGGGCTTCTCAGGCATTCGCTGGAGTCGCCTGTTCCGTATGGTCGACAACATCAAGTGAAACCCACCCCCAGCCCCTCCCGAGGGGAGGGGAGTTTAGATAGTTATGCAACCTCAGATTCAAGCAGAAAGAGTAACCAAGCTCTCCTCCCCTCGGGAGGGGTTGGGGGTGGGTATCTGGTTGGGGGCGGGTAAGAAGAGTGAAGAATGAAAGGCGTTTTCCGTTTTCTCGCCGCCCTGGCTCTGGCTTTCCTGCTGATGCTGGCCTTCAGGGCTTTGACCTTCACCATCTTCACGGTCGATGGCGAAGGGCTGAAGCCTGAGTTCGAGGCTGGCGACCGAGTGATGGTGAACCGCTGGAGCTACGGTCTGCGCACGGGTGACGCCGCCGGTCTCTTCGCCTACGGTCGAATTCTGCGCCGTCCTATTGAGCGTGGCGACATTGTGGCCTACGAAGACCCTACCGACGACACCCGTTCGAGGGTGTTGCTGGGCCGATGCCATGCACTGCCGGGAGATACCGTTGCCTATCGGGGGCAGAGCCAGCAGCTGCCCAGCGTGAAGAACTGTGCCGATGCCGACTACTACTGGATGAGTGCGCTGGGCAAGAACAATGCCACCGACTCGCGGCAGCTGGGCTTCATCAGCGAGCGCCTCGTCATTGGCCGTGTGGTCCTCGTCGTCTATAGCCACGACCCGCAGTCGCCTTTCTGGCAGGGATGGCGCGGCAGTCGCTTCTGCCTGTCGAAATGAATACGGTAGCCTTGCTCTCCTCGACCTACTTCGGCCCCGTGCAGTGGTATCAGAAGTTGTGCCGCTACCCGCAGGTGCTGGTAGAACAGCACGACTCTTTCCAGAAACAGACCTACCGCAACCGCTGTATCATAGCCGCGGCCAACGGCCCACAAGCACTCACCGTACCGGTAGTTCATAGTTCAGAGTTCATAGTTCATAGTTCAGAGTTTAGAGTTCAGAGTTCAGAGTTCATCTCCGACCACGGCAACTGGCGCCACCAGCACTGGCAGGCCATCAGCTCGGCCTACGGCGACTCACCTTTCTTTATGTATTATGAAGACGACCTGCGCCCTTTCTTTACCGAGCGATGGGAAACGCTTTACGACTATAATGAGGCCATCCGCCAGAAGATGTGCGAGCTGCTCGACATTCACCCCTGCGTTTCGCTCACCGATCATTACCTGAAGCCCACGGAGGTCAGCGGGGCCGACGACTATCGCGAGTCTATACGTCCCAAGCATCCGCTGCCCGATGCCACGTTCGTTCCCCGCCGCTATTACCAGGTCTACGAGCATCGTCATGGCTTCCTGCCCAACCTGAGCATTCTCGATTTGCTGCTGAATATGGGGCCCGAAAGCATCTTTTATTTGTAGAAAGACGCACATTTCTGCTTTTTTTGTTGGCTTATTCACAGAAATGTTGTACTTTTGCCACTGATAACAAACAAAAACAAGAGAAATATGAAAAAAATCAATGTAAGCGTAGCAGCCGTGCTGTTGGCCGGCTCGGTAATGTGCAGTTCGTGTATTGGCTCGTTCAGCCTGCTCAACAAGTATGCCAAGTGGCAGAAGAACATGACCAACAATAAGTTTGTGAATGGCATCGTGGGCCTCATCCTCGTGCTCCCCGTGGGCGGTATCTGCTTCACCGTCGATGCCTTCGTGCTCAACACCATCGAGTTCTGGAGCGGCAGCAATCCCCTTGCCCAGGGCACCACAACCACCGTGAAGGGCCAGGATGGCCGCTACTATGCCGTGACCATGCTGAAGAACGGCTACGAGGTGAAGGCTCCTACCGGCGAGGTGACCCTCTTCCTGCACGACGAGGCTACCGACTCCTGGGCCATGCTGCAGAACGGGCAGACCAAGGAGCTGTTCCGCTTCAATGCCGACGGCACCATCCAGGCCAACCTGCAGGACGGCAAGAGCCTGACCCTTACCCGCGACGAGGCCGGCATGAACCAGCTGCGCGAGGCTGTGATGAACGACCAGAACTTCTTTGCCCTGCGATAATACCGGCAATGAGCGAAGACTTCGACATCAGACAAGAACGCGTGTCAAAGGCCGAGAAGGACTTTGAGAATGCCCTCAGACCCCTGAGCTTTGGCGACTTCAGCGGACAGAAGAAGGTAGTAGAGAACCTCGAAGTGTTTGTTGAAGCCGCCAAATACAGGGGTGAGCCGCTCGACCACACCCTCTTGCACGGCCCGCCGGGGTTGGGCAAGACCACCCTCTCGAACATCATTGCCAACGAGCTGGGCGTAGGCTTCAAGATTACCAGCGGCCCCGTGCTCGACAAGCCCGGCGACCTGGCAGGCATCCTCACCTCGTTAGAGCCACGCGACGTGCTCTTCATCGACGAGATTCACCGCCTCTCGCCAGTGGTCGAGGAGTATCTCTACTCGGCCATGGAGGACTACCGCATCGACATCATGATCGACAAGGGGCCGTCGGCACGAAGCATACAAATCGACCTGAACCCCTTCACCCTTGTGGGTGCCACCACCCGTAGCGGACTGCTCACCGCCCCGCTCCGCGCCCGTTTCGGCATCAACATGCACTTGGAGTACTACGACCCCGAGACGCTTGCCAGGATTATTGAGCGCTCGGCCCACATACTCGACGTGCCCATCACCGAGGATGCCGCGCTGGTCATTGCCCGCCGCTCGCGTGGTACGCCCCGTATAGCCAACGCCCTGCTGCGCCGTGTGCGCGACTTTGCCCAGGTGAAAGGAACGGGTGCCATCGACACGAAGATTACGGAAGTGGCCCTCACCGCCCTGAACATAGACCAGTATGGGCTCGACGAGATCGACAACAAGATACTGCTCACCATCATCGACAAGTTCCGGGGCGGCCCTGTGGGCGTGTCGACGATTGCCACCGCCATTGGCGAGGATTCGGGCACGGTGGAGGAGGTCTACGAGCCGTTCCTCATCATGGAGGGCTTCATCAAGCGCACACCACGCGGTCGCATGGCCACCGAGCTGGCCTATAGGCACTTCGGGCGCAATCCCTATTCGGGAAATATCATGGAGCCAACCCTTTTCGACAGTTAGCAAGTGCTTCATCCTCTCTCACTCACTGGCACACTCCCCTCGTTTTTCAACGACCCCTTCGACTACGATCCACACCCGCTCTGCCGGCAGGCAGCAAGCGGGGTGATGGCTATGATAGAAAGTAACCCCGTTCTTCTGGCCGATGCCGAGAAAGGCAAGATGATGGGGGTGCTCATCGTGGGCCAGGCCGACGGCTCTGTTGCGTTCTTGGCCGCCTATTCCGGCTTGCTTGCGGGGCGCAATGACTGGCCGGGCTTCGTGCCGCCCGTCTTCGATGCCCAGCAGCCCGATGGCTACTTCAAGCAGAAGGAGCGCGAAATATCGGCCCTGACCGCGCAGATTGCAGCACTGAAGACTGCGCTTTCCCCCGACCAAGAATCGCTTTCGCAGCTGAAGCAGCGCCGCAAGCAGCTCTCAGAGTCGTTGCAGTTGTGGCTCTTCCGCCAATATGGCATGCTGAACGGGCTGGGTGAGCGCAAGGACCTGGTCGACATCTGGCGGGAATACCACTCGTCGCCCAAGATACGCAGCCGCTTCCCGCTGCCTCCGGGCGGGTCGGGCGACTGCTGTGCGCCGAAGCTGCTGCAATATGCCTACCAGCAGGGCCTGCGTCCCCTTCAGATAGCCGAGTTCTGGTATGGGGCATCGCCACGCGGAGAGATTCGCCACCACGGCCATTTCTATCCTGCCTGCCGGGGCAAGTGCCTGCCCATTCTCAGCTTCATGCTGCAAGGACTGCCCATGGAAAAGCTGCAAGCGAGGCCAGTGGCAACGACCGCGCTGCGCATACTCTATAGCGACGAGGCTATTGTCGTGGTGAGCAAGCCTGCGGGAATGCTCTCCGTGCCGGGTAAAAACACGGCGGCATCGGTAGAGAGCGTCCTTGCCGGGCAGTTCGGAGAGGTGTTCATGCCCCACCGGCTCGACATGGACACGTCGGGGCTTATGGTAGTGGCCCGCACCAGCGAGGCCTATCACCATTTGCAACGGCAGTTCCTGGCCCGCACCATCGAGAAGCGCTACGTTGCCCTTGTCGACGATTCGCCCTTGGCCCCGCCCCTTTCCGTGGGGCAGCGAGGCACCATCGACCTGCCGTTGCGCCCTGACCCGCTCGACCGTCCGCGGCAGGTGGTCGACCACGAGCAAGGAAAGAGGGCCACTACCGACTATGAAGTGACGGCCCAGACCGCCGACGGCCACTGGCGCCTGCTGCTCATCCCTCACACGGGGCGCACACATCAGCTGCGCATGCACTGTGCCCATGCCGACGGTCTGGGCCATCCCATCACGGGCGACGCACTTTATGGGCAGAAGGCGGCGCGACTCTTCCTCCATGCCCAGGAGCTGTCGTTCTTCCATCCGCTCACGGGGCGCCGCATGCACTTCTGCAAACAGCCCGATTTCTGATTCCCCCTAACGGCCTTTTTCTGAATGACTCAAGTTTCGCATGTTTTATTGACCACGAATTACACGAATTCTCCCATGCTGTATGTGTTTAAATTATAATCGAATTTCACTAATTTATAAAGCGAATCGCTACGCAGGCTTCGAATGCTCGGAGCTGGTCGG
>CAJONO010000074.1 GCA_905235905.1 uncultured Prevotella sp. | reverse complement strand
TCCATACGCCTACACTGTCATCGGCGGGTGGAGTCTCAGGCCCATGCAACTTCTCATCGCCATTACGCGCCTGTTCTATCCTTTCTTTATGGGCCTGCTGCTCTCGCGAATGTTTACGGGAGCCGACGGTGGGCGAAAGGTGCTCGCATTAGAGTCATTCCGCGTGCGTGGCGGTTTCTGGTGGTGCGCCTTGGCCGTCGTCGTCCTGTTGTCTGTGCCCCGTCTGGGCGGTGCTGACATGAATCAGCTCTGGATGAACGGTCTTTACGAAGCCTTTGTCATCATTGTCTGCTTCCCGCTCATCGTAGGCCTTGGTGCAGGAAGTAAGGTCACCGACCAACGAGGTCAAGCTGTATGCAAGTTCCTGGGCGAAATCTCCTATCCGCTTTACGTCACCCACTATCCGTTCATCTACTTCCAGATGTCGTTCCAGGCCAGCCATCCCGACCTGCCCGCATCCACGCACGTCGCTGTCGGCATCACTCTGTTCATCCTCGCCGTCTTCGTGGCCTACGGTTCGTTGAAACTCTACGACCTGCCCGTGCGCGAATGGCTGAAAAAGGAGCTCTTTAAAACTGCCGCAAAATGAGAATTGATCATGTAGCATTATATTGCCTGGATTTGGAAGGGATGAAAGAGTTCTTCATCCGCTATTTCAATGGCGTCCCAAACGACATGTACCATAATCCTAAAACGGGGCTGAAGACGTATATTTTAAGTTTTGATGACTCCGATGCAAGACTTGAACTGATGACAAGGCCAGAGGTTGAGAACGAGGAAGAGAATATCTACCGTCAAGGCTTCATACATCTGTCATTCTCCGTCGGTTCCAAGGAGAAGGTTGACAATCTCACGAAGGTATTGAACGAAGATGGCTATCAAGTGCTGAGTGGCCCGAGAGTCACGGGCGACGGCTATTATGAGAGTTGCATAGTCGGGCCTGAGAGGATTCTGATTGAGATTACGGTATGACCAGGATTGAGCGAGAGAAGCAGACCGTCCGAAAGATGATCGAACTGTATTGCCGTCATCATCTGAAGGAGAGAACAATGCCAGAAGAATATCAACATCTGGCAGAGTTTGCTTGTCACCGCCTCGACCATTGCAAATATGGCGAACAGAAGACCGCTTGCAAGGACTGCCCCACTCACTGTTATGCTCCAAAGGAGCGAGAACAAATCCGTGAAATCATGCGCCGGGTAGGCCCAAGAATGATACTCTATTCGCCCAAGGATGCCATCATCCATATTTGGGAGAAGTACAAGAAATAATTACGACGGCATGCTATAGACATGGACGCTGGAGCCTTGGGCTGAGGGTAGGTAATTGATGCCCCACCAACACATCTGGAGCAGTACGAAGGAAATGAGCAGTACCCACAGGGCGAGCCGAGGTTTGTGAGTAGGCAGTTGACGATAGTGGACATAGACCAGATAGGCGAACCAGGTGATGGCAGCCCACGTCTCCTTAGGGTCCCACGACCAGTAATGGCCCCATGCCTCCTTGGCCCACAATGCTCCGAAGAGCATGCCGATAGTAATCAGGGATATGCCGACGAATACTGTAGAGGTGAGAGGTGAGAGGTGAGAGGTGAGAGGTGAGAGATGAGAGGTGAGGGGTGAGAGGTGAGAGGTGGGAGAATGGTCTTTCCCCATGCCTCTGACTAATTGGAATAAAGCGATAAGGGCGGCTGATGCCATCAGGGTATAGGCAAGCATGTAGGCGATGATGTGGGGTTTGAACCACGGACTCTGCAGGGCGGGCACCAGTGTGTCGGAATGGAGGATGGGCATGAAGTGGTGTACGCAGAAGAAACAGGCCGCAACGACCGCACACAGAAGCGACGCCGTCTTAGGATGTTTGCGGGCCTGCTGCACACCTTGTCTCCAAGGAATCGCACGAAGCATCATCAGCAGGGCACCGGCCAGCATCATATAGATGCCCGTATAAACCAGCGGTAGCCACGGGTCACTCACTAATTCCAGTATCGAAGTCTGGCTCATGGCCCCCATCTGCGTGTCGTAGCCGTATTGGTAGATCTTCCAACCGTCCACCTCTACGGGTTTGTTCACTTCTACAGTGGTCTGGATATTTTTGCCTGTCTTTGTCAGAATCTGAATGTCTGAGGCAAAACGCTTAGGCGAGCCGTCATCATAGGTTTCCATGATAAACTCCTTCAGTTCGATGGCGATGGGCATCTCTACAATCTGCTGTTGCGAGGTCAGTGCGCGCCATTCGGGTTCTCCCTTCACCGTAATCATCTTCAGCCGCTGCATGTCGGCATTGCCAAGGGTGGCAGTGGTCATGGCGAGGAAAAGTCCGAGGTGGTTCAAGATAGAGATGAGAGGTGAGAGGTGAGAGGTGAGAGAATGGTCTTGCTGCTTCACAAGCCTCCTGAGTTTAGATAATACCACCAGTCCGAGAATCACGGCGATATAGACGTAGATGAGCACGAAGGGCCAGAACGACAGCATATTGTTCAGCCACGTGCCATCTACCGTCTGCCGCGTCAGCCCCATGATGATGGTGAGTACGACGGCGTAGATGAGCGCAGGAATCGCAGCCTTATAGGTGCTAATAAACTTCAGGCCATACACCCGCTTCCGCAGCAGGAAGATGATGGCAATAAGCGCGAGGAATCCCGCCAGCACGATGCCATTGACCGGCCAGCGGAAGGCATCCCAATCAACAGGGCCGACGCTCAGTTCGAGCATCAGTCCCGCAAGTATAAGGCCTCCTCCGATGAGGAAGCCTTCTTTCATTCCGTATGGTTTAGTCCACATTTTTTACTGATTTTGCTTGCAAAGGTACGAATAAGCGAGCAAAAAGCAAAAGAAATCACAAAAAAAATAGCAATAATGGCCCAGAGCGACGGCTGAGAGGCCTGCCGACTGCCACCAAACTGGCACTGATATTCGAGCATGCGATCGATGTAAGCATCGACGGTCTTTGTGTTTCCGGCCCTCACCTCACTGTTAAGCCGACTGAACACCTCCTGTATGTAACGACGGTGCTCGGCGTCGATGGTAGCAGGAATACGGTCGGTAGGTGCATACCAGTCTGTCGTCTGGCCGTTCTTGTGAGGGAAAATGCGCAACGTTCCTCCACTATGCAACTCATGGACAAGCATCTGGCGGTCGGCATCGGCTTCCAAAATGAAAGGTTCACGTATCCAGTCCTCATAATAGAAGATGAGGCCCGTAAACACCTGCTCGGCTGTATAGCCGCTGTATGAAGGCTGTCCGCAGAGCATGGTCACCAGATGTTGGGCGTACAAGCTGAGGGGATAGACCTTCCCTTCGCCGTCGTTGACGAAGAGCTGGCAGAAGCGGGCGGCCTGGGCTTGAGGCAACGAGCGGGGCGAAGCAGCCTCACCCCCTGTTCCTGCTTTGCTGGTTTGCAAGGCAAGAAGAGGGAGTGAGGAAATCTGCAACCATATAATGAGATAAATCTTCAGCATAGCATCTGTCCCTACGAAGGCGGTGGGGATGGGTCTTTTATATGCTCTGCAGGAACTTCACAACGGCATCGCGGTCTTCCTTCGAGAGATAGAAGAAGCGTTCCGTCGATTTATAGGCATCACTCTTTTTCGAGTAGGCATGCCACATGATAGCCTCAATCTCGTTGCGGGCACGACAGTCGTGCAGACGGTCTTCGGCACCGGTGTTGATACGCGAGAGTCCCCTGCCCCACAGCGGTGTGGTGCGACACCAGGAGCCGTGTATGCCGTTCTTCATATACAGGCGGTGGTGAATCATGTCGGTATAGGGGTAGATTGTCTGGTTTGGATAGCGGGGCAGACTGAGGTTGTTGCTGACGATGGGCGACGGTGCCCAGTAGTCGTCGCTGCCCGTAGTCCACTTCGCACGGTGGCAAGAGGCACAGCCAATCTCATTGAACACCAGCTTGCCACGCTGCACCTGCTTGTCGTTGAGGTCGCGGGCACGAGGAATGGCCAGTCCGCGATGCCACACCATGAACGACCAGAAATTGTTATCGGTCATCTCCGGCTGGAAATTGTGATAGGGATTGTCGAACTGGTTAGTCTTGGGGTCTAACAGGGCGGCCACGGCCTCGGCTATGCCCTCGTCGGTGCCGTCGTTATAATAAGGTGACGACGGATCCTTCTTGATGGCGGCAATGACGTCGGGGTTTTTCGACATGGCCTGAGCCCATGCGGTGGTAGTGTAGAGATAAGGACGGTCGCTACGCGAAACGTTGGGGATGTTCCACATGGCGTTGGCTCCGGCACCGTCCTGCAGAGAGGCACGGGTCATGGCGTATGTGAAGCGCTTAATCTTCTTGGTGCCGTCGGCCAGCGTGTACCAGGCACCGGCAGCCCAGTCGTTGGCATCCTTGTCCCAGAAATTAGGATTCAACTCGACGTAGGGCGCCTCACGCTGATATTGTGCCTTGATAGAATCCTCGGGGATGGCATCGAGCAGTCCTGAACCTATGATGCCAATGGTCGATTCGAGGCGAAAAGCCAGGTTCGAGGGCTTGGGGTCGGTGTTGAAGGCATCGATGTCGATGCTCAGCTCGGGATAGATGAGCTCGTAGGTCTCACCGTCGGGAAACTGCATGGGCAGACCGCTCTCCATTGCCGTAACGGGCAGCCAGGCCAGGTGTATGCCACTTTCGTCGACAGGCGGCAGGAAGGGCGAGACGGCGCGTGTCTGCGGCATGCCCGTGACTTCGGATATGTAGGGGCCGTCGTCACTATTGGCACCGTCGGCAGGATGGTAGATGACCAGCAGATAGCCGTTGCCGCGCTGGTCGGCGTTGTACGTCTCGACGCGTTTGCCGTGGCCGTAGCCCGGATGGCAGTGAATACAGGAGGAGCGAACGTAAGCAGGCCCCAGTCCGCCGAAGCTGGCGGTACTGGTGGGCGTAAAGTCGTGCTCGAAGAGCAGTTCGCCGCGCTTGAAGGCGGCCAGCAGGTCGGCATTCTCGGTTGCGGGCGTCTCGTCCTCGTAGCAGCCTGCCACCGTGTTTGTCGTGGTGCCCAGCTCGCCGCCGGGGAACCATTCTTCAGCCTTGAAGCCGGCTGTTTCCCTACCCACGAACGTATAGTCGTCTTCGCCCGTGGTACTGATGGCCACGCTGGCGGGCTGCGAGTCGTCGCTGTCGGAGCAGGATACTACTGTTGCGGCTAAACCGCAACACACGCTAAAAGCGGCAAGGAGCTGTCTTGTTGGTATTCTGTTCATAATCCTTCAATTCTTCAATCCTTCAATTCTTCAGGATCCAGCTGGCAGCTGTGTTCAACTCATCGTCAAGATTCCCAATGGCATCCATGGCAGTCTTCACACAGGTAGCTCCTGGAGCCTCTACGAACGACTTCCCGCTGTTCAGACAAGCCTGCAGGGCATTGAGTGCGACCGTGAGCTTTGACTGGAGTGCGGCTGCCTCGGCAGCATTATACTTCTGCAGATAGGCCATCACGGAGCTGTTAGCGACAGCCGAGCCTTCCACATTACCGTAAAGAGCGTTCTGGATGCTCATGATATTGTCGCGGAAGTCGGTAAACGAGTTGTGGCTGTAGGGCGACTCGATGTAGTTGGGATCGTCCTCGGCATCGCCGGTTCCCGTAGCGGCACGATAGGCCTGGCCCATCTTCTGGTCGGCCACCTCGGCACAGATGTTCGAGCAGCCGCCGACAAGGATTTCCTCCATCACCTTCTTCCAGGAATTATAGGTGCTGTTGCCTGCATTCACGGCCGTGAGGTTCTCGCCGTAAGTCAAGCCGTTCTTGACGACCTTGGTCTCGAAGTCGGCCGAGGTCTTGGCACATTCGGCCACACGGCTCTTATGGGCACTGTTGGCATTGGGGTTCCACGCCACTTCGAGCTGGAAGCACTTGTCGCGCAGGTCGCCGGCAACAGCTGTGGCGAAGATCACCTCTTCCTTGCCCGTCACGTCGCCTTTGGCCGTAATGTCGCTGTCGGTCTCTTTCTCATTATTGTTGAAGAAGGCTGCCGAGCGATTGACACCGTCGCGGAAGAAAATGAACTCAATGCCGTGGAAGCCAAGGTTCTCGGCGGTGAGGCTCGTACGGGCATACTCAATGCCGTCGGCTGCATCGAGACGCGCAATCTTGGCATCGTCGGTCAGGTCCTCACCAAGAGTAGGTACGTCAAGGGGCCATGTGTCAATGTGCGGATCGATCTCGAAGTCGGAGGCAGCACCATAGAGGAAGGCTTCGCTCTGCTCCCAGTACTTGCGGGCGGTCTTGTACGACGTGCAGATGGCGTCGATCTCGCTCTGACTGACCGTTGTACCAGCCTTCAACTTGACTTTCAGGGCACTGATTTTATTGAAGAGGCTCTCACTTTCGCTGGCAAGGCTGCCATAGGTGGGATAGACCACGTCGTTGAGATACTTTGCCGTCAGGCTTGCAATAGCCTCGTTCTGTTCTTTGGCAACGTCAGCGTTGTTGTTGTCGTTGTCATCACTCGAGCATGCCGTCATGCCCATGGTCATCATGCCAGCTGCGAAGAGCATGGCGAACTGAAAAATCTTTTTCATGCGTTTTTTATTTTTTTTATTTTTTACAAGAAGAATCCCTCGTAGGCGATGCCGATGTTCAGGCTCGGCTCGTTGTTGCACGGCTCCTTCAACTTGCGCAGCGAATAGTCGGCCTTGATGGCAATCTGCGGAACAGGAAAATAATTCAGTCCGAAGGTGATGTTCGTGCGCTTCGTATAATCATTGGTAGCCTTGGGTTGCGTACTCTCAGGCAGATAGGAATCGTATTGCTCGTAGCGTCCGAAGATATACAACTTCTGGTGGTCATGGCAAAGGCTCTCAATTTGCGAAAAGACGTTGTAGCCCGCCTCAATGCCTATGGTGTAGGCGTTCTTGCCCACGTATGTCTTGTTATAAGGCGACGTGCCGCGCTGATTGATTTTCGCCTGATTCAGCAGCGGTGTGTCTGATACATATCCGTAATCTGCCTGTCCGCGCACAATCCAGTTCCAGCGTCTCAGCGTCATGTCGACAGATCCCACGAAGGTGCTGGCCTTCACCTGGTCGTAGGTCTTGCCTTCGCCCTCCATTTCATTGGGCGACGTATTGTGCATGCCTTGCCCGTAGTATCCGCTCAACCCTACGCGCAGCCCCAGCATGGGATAGTAATCGAGCCGCGCTGCAAAACCATATTTATTGGCGGGCTTGAACTCGTAGGCCGACTTATTGCCTCCCTGAATCCAGTTGTCGCGGCTGTATTGCAGCGCATTGAGTCCGGCAACCATCAGCAGTTCGTAGCGCAACTTGCCTGCCTTGCCCCAAAAGGATATGCCCGTGTCATGCCAGGTTGAGGGGAGAATGGTATTCTCACCTTCCGGACGGTAGACCGTAAAGAAGTTCAACGGCTCGTGATGGGCGTTGTTCAAGCCTACTGGCACGATGATATGTCCAATACGCAGGTTCGCTGCCTTTGAGAACTGCTTCTGCAGCCAGAACTGTTCCAGCTCCACCTCGCCACCTTTCTCTATCTCGTGTTCATACTCACCGCCTTCGTCGGTCTCAATCTCGATGGCCGAGCCGGTGCCTGTATGTTCAAATTCTATTTCTGTACCCATCGTCCATCCCTTGCCGAAGTCATAGCCTAAGTAGATGACGGCGTGAGGAATGTCGAAGCGCCCGTTGCTTGGGTCGTTCTTATACTTTGCAGGATTGCGGTAGCGGTACTGGTTGTCACTATAGAAGTTACGCGAAAAGGCCGCCTCGCCGTAGCCACCCACACTGAGACGGTTGTCTGTAACTTGATTCATCACGCTGTCGGCAATGCTCTCCTGAGCCGTTGCGCCTAACGATATGAGAGTGAACAGGAAAAGAGCCGACAGACCTTTTGCCGACCTACACACCTTTAATAACAACTGAAAACCATTCATCTGAACTTTTTTCTTTAAAAACGGCTGCAAAAGTACGGATATTAGGGCGTTCAGACAATACCTAAAAATAATGAAAAGGCCCATTTTGAGCCATTTCAGGCAATCGCAAACAAAAAAAATACCTACAACCGATTATTGGGACGTGCCTCGTTGTGCAACCAATAATCAATTGTAGGTATGGGAAAAACCAGTTTGTTGTTTTATATTTCTATATTTCTATCAACTTACCGTTCTTCTTGGCCTCGTCAATCCACTTGGGAACGATCTCGTCGAGGAAACGCTGCTTCTTCTCGTTCAACTTCTGCATGTCGAGACCGATGGCCTGCTGAGCCTTAGCCTTCGTAGAGTAGTCGGGCACGGGAATCTCGCCGGTGTGTCCATACTTGGCTACTGTGCGGGCAATCAGGATACGGGCCTCCTTGGCATAGTCGATAGATGCTGCAAGCAGACGGATAACCTCCTGCGGTGCATGGAAGGTGGCTCCGTGCGAGGCAATGGAGTAGTCCCAACGCCACTGACTCTTGCGCAACAGGGCCTGGATGGGCTTCAGTTCAGCCTCGGTAGCACCCTTGTCGATGATGAACTTGGTCTCGAAGTGGGCGCGTGCCAGTTCCTTCTCTGCACGGTTGCGAATCTCCGTACACTTGTCCTGACGCTCATAGACGTTCTGGCGCAGGGTCTCGGCATCCTGACGGTGACAGGTCTGGCAGGTGCGGTCGATTTTGGCCAGCGGTGACATGATCTGGTGGTCGCTGTACTTCACGCCACCCTCCTGCTTGTAAGGCATGTGGCAGTCGGCACAACTCACGCCACGCTGTCCATGAATTCCCTGCAAAGCAATCTCGTAGCCTGGATGCTGAGCCTTTAGAATCGGTGTCTTCGATAGTGGATGGATATAGTCATAGAAACCAATAGAGTCAAAGTATTCTTCAGCAGCCTCGCAGGTCAAACCTTTGTCCTGCGGGAACATCAGATAGTTGGCTTTGCCGGGATTGTCGGGGTCGTCGGGCTTGATAAAATAGTACTCCGTATGGCACTGTGCACATACCAGTGAACGCATCTCCTGATGGGTGGCTTTGCGGACATCCTTGCCTACGCGAGCCCAAGCCTCATAGAGCGCAGGACGGGCAGGGCGCAAGTCCATCGTCGTAGCATCGTGACAGTCGCTGCAGCCGATGGTGTTCATCTCTTCGGCACCCAGCTCACTCCACTTCTTGGCATAGAAGTTGGCGGGATCCATCACCGACTTCGAGGCGCTCAACTCGCGCATCATACGAGGCACATCAGGCCCCTTACACGTCCAGCATGTAGCAGGCTGCATATCGCCGTCGCCATCGATACCCGGATTGCCCGTGCGCAGAATCTTGCGCATATCCTCCAGAGCATGCTTATGTCCGCGAGGCGTGTTATAGTGACGCGAGAAGGCATAGCCAGCCCACAGTACTACCATCTCTGGACGCTGTTCAAGCACGTCAACTTCCTCAGAACCGTTGTACTTCGACTCGAACGAGGTGTCCTCGGTCTTTGCCCACGTCTCGTATTCACGCGGATAGTCGGCTTTGAACTTCTCGTTCTGGGCCACGATACTGTCTTCAAACACAGTGCGCTTGTTGTTGAACACACTGGCCACCTCGGCACGGCGCTCCATCAACGATGAGACGAGCAGTCCCAAAAGGAATACCACAACCATTGAGCCTAAAAAGAGTGCCCAACCTTGCCATTTCTTTAATGTCTTTGCCATAGATTTATTTGACTATTTTACGATTTTACAATTTGACTATTTCAGCATTCCCTGTAGCCAATCTGGAACGGGCGATGGCGGCAGAGGCGTTACGCCCTCGGCATTCGGTGTCGCCATCAGTGAGTTCATACCACCATGCGGCACGTTGCGATGACAGTCCCAGCACACCTTACCTCCCTGAGCCTGTTGCTGCATGTAGCCCATACGTCCTGTCTTTACAAACTCCTGGTTCAGTTGAGTGTGGCAGCGAATACAGTTGTCCATCACCACCTGTCCTGTCAATGCTTCAGCCATTGGCGCTTGTCGCTCCGAGTGTGTCACAAAATAAGCCGTATGTTTCAGTCCGTCCACCGCCTTGAAGCCATAATAGAAGCCCAGGTTCTGATGCGGCACATGACAATCATTACACGTGGCATCCCTTCCATGACTTGAGTGGCTCCACGTGGCATAATAAGGTGTCATGATGTGACAGTTGACGCAGGCCGATGGATTGTCGCCTACAAAATAGGTATGCGCCCGCAGCAGATACATAAACAATCCGCCAAGCCCACATACAACGCCAGCCACAACCAACAGGCCTATCTTTTGACGATAGGAGAACCAATCTTTAAAGGATAGTAGTTTGCGTATATTCATATTTATATATTTGCAGCAAATATACAAACAATATTCGACATATCCTAATTAACCCCCATTTCCTTAACAATCTTTAAGGAATTAGGATACTGCAGGTCGCAATATTTTGCATGCCAAAGGGTCATCATCTACAGGAAACGTTTGCATAATCATGCATTTTGAGGCTCTTTGGAAACACGCCGAAAATTAATGCTGAATTGCGAAACAATCCATCATCAATTGTCGCGCAATTCAGCACAAATTATAACACAATTCAAGTCGAATTATAACTCACTGAAAATCAGTCGTTTTGCAGACTCACCACAGTGAATGTTTATTCAAGTCTCTTCTGAGCCGTCAGTTGGCCGTCTTGGGGGCTACGGGGCGCACACTGCACTGGTAGCCAGCGGGTACGCTGCCCAGGAAGTGTGAGGGCCTGCCCCACGGCTCTTCGTTGAACTGCATCTCGAAGACGAAGCCTTCATCCTGGTCGGTGGTGAGGTAGTAGCCGTAGGTGCCGTTGCGCATCAGCGCTCCCTCATCGCTCTTCATGCCGGCGGCAGGCAGGAAGATGCTGTTGCCATTCTTCTTGCTGGTGACGCGGCAGCCCGTTTCGGCCCACTCCCACTTGCAGTTGGTAAGCAGCTCCTGCACGTCGGTCGACGTTGGCATGCGCCACACGCCCTTCCATGCCTCCTTGGCGGCATCGGTAGCGTTCCAGGCCAGATAGAGGCCGTAGTCGCTCTCGTTGGTGGCACCGAGGTTGCAGGTGGCCCACAGCAGTCCGCTGGGCAGACCGAGGTCTACGTATTCGTGGCCGTTGTAGGGGTCTTCCTTGATGGTGATGGGATAGGTGTAGTAGTCGTTGGCCTTGAGTTCAGGCAGGTTCAGGGGAATGTCGAACACCTTGCCGTTGCTGTAGGTGAGCTGCAGCACGACGCCCTCGCTCTTTCCCATCGGTATGAGCAGCACGTCCTGGCCGATGGTCTTCCCCGTCTTGCCGGCGGCAGCGGTGATGACGAGCGGCTTCTCGGCCGTGGCCGGTTCTATGGAGAACTTTTCTCCGGCAGAGGCCACGTCGATACCGTAGCTTCTGACAACGCCCGTGAGCTGCATCTTCTCCAGGTTGAAGCCCTGCTTATAGGTGATGTTGAAGCGCACACGGGCCATGAGATGACGGAACTGCAGGGTGGCCTGCGGGTTCTTGTTCCATACCTCGGCGGTGCTCTCGCCATAGAGTATGTTCTGCTGCTTCTCCACATCGATGTCGAACCACTGGCCGTCGCGCAGCTCCTGATAGGGATAGTAGGCGCGGACGGTGGTCTTCTGCGAGGTGAGCATGATGTCCTGTTCGGGGGTCAGCGTGGTGCTGCTCTGCCAGGTGGCAGGCACGTTCTGGTACTGCTGGTATCCGCTCAGATAGAGACCCACGCGGTCGCTCTTGCTGAACTGTGTGTCGTCGATGGCCGCACGTGTGGTGGGCATCTCGGCTCTCACGCTCAGTTTCACTGGCTCGCCTGCCGTCAGGCCGTCTATCTCCATATCGTTGCTACAGGCAGCCATCAGGCCGGCAGCCATCAGCGTAAGGAATATATTCAGTTTTTTCATTGCTATTCTATGTTTTTTAGTTTGTCAAGAATAAGTGAAATGCTTCGAGTGTCTTGCCACGGCCATTAGTAGTCCATGGTGGTGGGCACCGTAATCTCGTCGAGCGACTTCTGTGCGCCCCACTTCTCGATGGTGGCTTTGCCGATGGTGACGCTCTGCTCGTAGTCCTTCGTCACGTCGATGCTGACGGGATAGACGTAGCGCACGTTGGCCGACCACGTGTCGGCGGGCATTTCCACCTTGTAGACCTTGCCGCTGACGACCAGTTCGAGGCTCACGCGGTTGCTCGAGTTGATGGTGGTGGGGAAGACCAGGAGGTCGACCACCTGCTCTTTCTCCGAGAGCGTGACGGTCTTGTTGAGCGTCATCGTTTCGGCTTTTCCATACTCGCTCAGATAGGCCAGGATGCTGCTCTGGCACATCGTCCACATGGCAGAGTAGTTACGGTTCTTTGCCATATCGTAAGCCAGCTGCCAGGCGGCGTTCGATAGCAAGCTGCTGTCGCACTGCGTCTTGATGGCTTTGCCATTGACGTTGACCAGCGAGAGGCGCGTCAGATTGTCGCTGCCGTTGGTCTCGGTAAACTGGAACGACAGGCGGGCCAGGGCATGGTGGAACGTCATGTGAACCTCCGGGTTGGCAGCATTGATGCTGGTGCCGTTGGCAATCTTGTCGGGCAGGCCGATGAGAATGTCCTGCTGGTTGCCGGCAGAGTCGGGGGCAATGCTAAAGGCAGGGCGATTGGCAATGCCTACCACGCCCATGCTCAGGTTGTTGAGCTTCACGGCGGGGTCGATAATCCACTTGCCGTCATCGCAGATGGCACTGACAGTGTTTGCGCCGATGGTATTGTTGACGAACAGCTCCACCCTGTCGCCGCTGCTGAAGGCGGTGCCCTCAATGATGGCGCGGGTAGTGGCAATCTCCGTGCTCAGCCGCAGGTCGGCTGTCCCCGTCATATTGTCGACGCTCTCGTCCTGGGAGCACGACACCAGTCCCAGCAACACCGTTGCCAAGGACATCATGATTGTATATCTTTTCATCTTCATAGTCGTTATGTTAAAATATGGAGAGGATGCTTAGTTGTTGGTTATTACAACACCTCTGATAACTGGTCTGACCAAAAGGCCCTGGAATCTTCCTGTAGACGTTCCACTACTATTGAGTGGATATTTTTCGCTGAAATATATTACGTATGCATAATTATGAGTTGGTTTTGAACTTGTCCAATACTGACCTACCATGCTGTTGTTGCTACGAGGATCTGTGGGCAAGAAAATAGACTTGCCATTAGGTCCAGTTATTCTACATCCAAAGGCATCGCCGATATATACCAGTTCTTTTGTACAATGTTTTACAAGTTCTTCCACATTGCCGTTTGTAGGCATTTGCCAGCTCTTACCCCAGTTAACGTAAGCTGCATCATCAGATAGTTCCAGCTCAGTCAAATTGTCAAGTACTCCATTGGTTTCTATAGAATTATACTTGGTGTAATAGTAGCCATCCATCCATTTGTAATTAGCCTCCGAATAGCTTTCTTTCACCTCTGTTTCTCCCCATGCATATCGATTACCTGCTTCCTCTGGCACTTTGGCTCCAATGTTGCAGGTGGCCCATAATGTTCCGCTGGGCAGGCCGAGGTCAACGTATTCATGCTCTTCTGTGGGTGTCGGTGTCACTTCTTCCTCCCCCGTCTGGTCGTCCTTCCAGACATTCAGGCCGCTTTTCGTCGAGGTTTGCCAGGGCACGATGGTCCACTCGCCTGCGGTCAGCTCTCCCAGGTGGTTAATGGTCAGCGTGATGTTATACTGCTCGCCGGCCACATACCTGCGTTCGGGCAATGACGTGCTCAGCACAGAAGAGCCGTTGGGCAGCTCCACAGTCATGACGTGAGTGTTGGTGGTAGGCAGCACGAGGAAGTCGAACTCTATGGTCTTGCCGTCCTGCAGGCTTGAGTCGCCATTGGTCATATAGCCATGCAGTGTTATGGTGGTCTTGTTGTCTAACGTCATCGACGTGTTGGTGAAAAAGAACCTGCCATAGCGATAGGCATTATAGAGATTGGCTTCCTTATATTCATAGTTTGTCGTGTTGTCGGCAGCTTTCTTCACCGTGATGTGTATGCGCGACATGAGGTGGCGCATCGACAGCCTCACGGTGGGCGAGCTCTCGGTAGCCGTCTGGTAGGAATTGCTCAGCAGATAGTCTGTCTGGCTCTGGGCATCGATAGTCCACCCATCTGACAGCACGGTGCGGCTCATCAAGGAATTGTAGGGATAGTAGGCCCACACGTATGCCGTTTTGCCCTCAGGAATATAGACGTTCTGGTCGAAGGTGCTTTTGCCTCCTGAATATGTCACACGGCGGTTCTCTCCGTTCTCCAGCAGACTGTTGTAGGGAGCGGTGGTGCTTGCGGCGAACACGCCATACTGTGCGTTGTCGGGCAGTGTGCTGCCTTCAAGTGCAGCGCGGGTGATGTCGCCAAACTCTATTTGCAGGGGCACTCGCCCTGCATTGCCTGCTATCTCGCTGTCCTCACTGCTGCAAGCAAACAGCAGTGGGAGGGCAAGAAGTGATAATATTGCTTTTTTCATATCGTTTCTGTTCGTTTAGTCGTAAATATCAATGTCATTGTTGTCGCCTTCCTTCCACGGTGTGACGGTCACGTCGCCAACGGTCACCTCTACATCGGTACGGGTATAGGTCAAGGTGATGTTGTAAGGGTAAGGCTGGCCTTGCTTCCAGTCGCTTGCGGGTAATGTGGCGGGATAGACCTCGGTGGTCATATTGGTCGGGTTGTTCAGCACAATGTTCACCTTCACCTCACCGTCGTTGAACTTGATGGGAATGAGCGACCTGAAGCTGACGGGATATGCGTTCGTGTAGGTTAGCGGAATGTTGGGTTTGGCCGTCCACTTGGCAGCGTTGTTCTTCACAGGCGTTATGTTGCCAGTGCTCACGTCGAAGGTGGCATCGGTGCTGATGGCCTGTGCCGTGCCGGCATTGGCAATCTCCACCTGACTGATAGACTTCGACGAGGTGGCTCCGTTGGCCGACTTGATGCTGATGTTCAGCGTCACACTGTAAGCCAGCCATTTGTTCATCTTGCAGGAAACGGATTGAGAGCTTGACGGGTCGATCTTGCCATAGCCCCACTCGAACACTTCATATTCGTTGTAGTAAATGGGAACAGCCTTGTAGTCGTTGGCACTCTTATAGGGCTTGAAGACATAGATGGTCGAAGACCCGGAGGCATTGATATTCCACGAATTGCCAGTAGCGCTGCCGCTGGTGGTATAGTCTTCGCCCACTATCCAGTAACGGGTGCTGCCACTCACGCTGCTGTCTGACGTACTGATGGTAACGGGCCTTGTCGTCGTGAACTTCGTCACTGGCGTATAGTAGTAATTTCCGTCAGGCAGCTGTATGGCGGCGCGGACGTAGTAGGTAGTATAGTTCTGAAGACCGTCCAAATAGAGCACATAGCTGCTATTGTAGGGCGTTGCCTGCTTCGTCTTGGCACCGCTTAGGTCTTCGCTGGTGGAATACTGGAAGAACACCAGACAGTCCGTGCGATTCCAAGAGATGGCAAAACGGGCACTGTTAGTGGTGACTTGGCTGACGCTCACCGTTCTCGATATTTCCGGCGTGGTGTACTCCGTGACGGGTCCTGCCACCGAGCTGTTGTTGTTTGACAGTACCAGTCGGATGTAATAGGTCGTCGAGGGCAGCAAGTCTACCTCGGCACTCCAGTAGCCATTATAGTGGGAACTATTTACCCGCTCGGCGTCGCGCATGTCGGCATATTGCGAAATCTCGTAGTAGCCACTGTTGGCATTTTTGTTTTCGTGGTAGAGCGTGTATTTCAGCTCTGTCTTGCTCGGCGTAACGGTTACCTTGTCCAGGCGTGGCACGGTGTTATAGGGAGTATCCAGCTCCTCGCACGAAGCAAGCAAGAATACCATCCCTGCAAGCAGGGCAAATAGATAATATGCTTTCTTTTTCATAATGCTCATCGTTTTTAGAAGTAAATACCTATACCAAAGTTACCCACGACATGACGGTCCATCTCGTCGAAGCAGAACTCGTCGAAGGTGTTCTGCACACCGCCATAGAGCATGAAGCTCTTGATTCTCACCATGAGGCCCACTTCGCCCATGAATCCGTCGTAGCAGTCGACGCGGTGCTTCTCGTAGTCGCCGCTCTGGAACTCCCAGTAGACGTTGCGCTCGGCATAGCCGCCACCCAGATAGAGATAGACCGGTCCGAGCACCCTGGCGATGCCGCCGCCCGACACGCTCCAGTACTTGCGCTTGTCGTTGCCCGTGTACCAGTCGGAGTAATACTCAACATCGTCGACGGTACCGTTGAACTGTCCTTTCACATACCAACCGAAGTTCTTCACCCGTCCCAGCATGAGGCCCGGCGAGAAGTTGAAGTTCTTCAGGTCGTCGGAGGGGAAGGCTGCGTTGAGGGCCACAAACCACTGGTACTTCTCCGGTTTCGACCAGCTCTGCTTGCCCATCCTGATGACCATTCCGTCCTTACCAGTCTTGGTGGTTGTTGTCCACCCCACATACTCGGCCTGAAGCTTGGAAGAAGCCTTCGGCGTCACGATAGAGAAGGTGCCGTCCATATTGGTGAGCACACTCTCGTTGGTACCTTTCACTTGTACCCTGGCTCCAGGCATAGGCACACCCTTGGTGTCGGTCACCGTGCCGTTGATGATAGTCTGTGCTACCACAAACTGGCTGCAGGCTGCCAGTGCCATACTTAGCAATAATGTTTTGTTCATATATCTTTAAGTTATTTTTAGTTCCTGTTATCTTATCAGTTTCATGTTGCTCCACACATTGACCATCGAGGCCGACGGCATGACCGAGGGAGTCTGCGGCTTATGATTGACCACCGTCGACTGCCGCTTCACCTGTGTCGAGATATAGCTGCCCAAGTCTTGCAGCGTCACGTCGCCCTTGCTATCCTTTAGCTTCTTCAGCAGGTAGTAGGTGAAGAGTCCGTGGTTCTTCTCTTCGTAGGGCATGGCCGTCTCGTCGTCGGTAGCGGCGGTAAACACCACCATATTGCCTTTCGGCCCTTCCTTCTTCGGCTTCAGTGCCACGCCTCGTGCCGAGGCCAACATGCCGCCGTCGCGCTTGGCTCCGCTGAAGCAGGCGTCGAGAAACACCACCACACTGCGGGCGCCGAGCGACTCCAACTCGCCATAGAGCTTGCTCAGGGGGTAACAGCCCTCGGTCTGCAGACCGTCGGCATCGACAGGCAGCAGGAAGGCATCCTTCGTCGACTCGTTGGGAATGCCGTGGCCGGCATAGTAGAAGATGATGTTCAGGTCGCCCTGGTAGGCCGACGCTATCGAGGCAATGTCGCGCATGGCTCGCAGCATGACGCCGTAGGAGGCATCCTTGTAGAGTCGCACGTTGTTCTTGGGCAGGCCCAGCGTCTTCTGGCAGTACTGCGCAAAGACGGTACCGTCGTTCTCGGCCATCGGCACTTCCGACACCATGCTGTAGTGCTCGTTGCAGATAATCACGGCAAAGGTGTTGTCGTTGGTCTTGGAAGTCTGCGGAATGTCCATGTCGACATCCGACTGCCCCACCGTCAGCGTCTGCTTCTTGCGCTTGCTCTTTCCCTGCTTCTGGTCGTTGCTGGCAAAGAGGCTGTTGTCTAACTGGTCGAACTGCACGTCGACCACCGTCTCGGTGTAGTTGAGCGACTTGTCGCCCGCAAACTGGTAGGTGCGGCCCGACGGCGTACGGAAGGTGAGGCTCGAGAGCGTCAGCTTGTCGCCGGAGATGTAGAACTGCGGATTGCTGAACTGCATGCCGCTCCATCCTGTCTCGAAGGCGCGGGCCTCGTTGTTCTCACGCGGCACGGGCACGATGAGCTCGCCATATTTCGACTCGATGAGGAACACCCTGTTCTCGGCGTCGTAAGGGCGCAGCTTCATTTCGCGGTCGAAGCGTATGTTCTGCGTATAGGTCCTGATATACTCCTGCTCGGCCAGGCTCAGCAGTTCCTTGGCCTTGGCGTTGCGGGTCTCTTCGGTGACACGCTTGCGATACTCGTCGGCGGTCTCGTAGGGGTCTTTCTTCTGCCATTTGCGCAGCCTGTCCTCGACGAACTGCTTGGCAAACTCGGAATAGAGCGGAAGCTCGTCGGACGACGATGCTGACGGCTGTGCACCCGACTGCCGGGCGTCCGATGCCGAGGAGGCTAACGAACTGGCCGATGCCGACTTGCCTGCCGATGTCATGGCCACGGGCTGCTGGTCCTTCGTCACGGCCATGCCGCCGAGCGCCACCACCCGCTGGTTGGCAGCCGACAGCTTGTCGGTCTGGTCGGAATAGAGGTAGCTGGTGGCCAGTGCCTGGGCATACTTCAGGGAGTTGCTCTCCTGCCCCACCACCACGTCGAAGTCGGTGGCGGCAGCGGCAAAATAGTCTCGTGCCATTTTCTGGTTGCGCTTCACGTTGCTGCCTTGCTGGGCTGCATTGTGATAGGCCACGCCCAGATTATAGTTGCAGAGACCTATGTGCTTGGCTAACTCCAGGCTGCGCGGATTCTGCTGACGCAACTTGCCGAACACCTCTAACGCCTGCTCATACTGCTGGGTTTCCTCCAATGCCTGACCTTGCAGTTTCTTCAGGCTGGCATCGTTGGGACTCAGGGCAATGGCGCGGTCGAGATAGCGCTTCATGGCATGGTAGTCCTTCGACTCCATGCACACGTTGACGGCATAGCGCAGCAGGTTCAGGTTGCGGGGGTCGTTGGTCACCATCTCCTCGACAATGTCGCGTGCCGACTCGTTGTCGCCGGCCTTCAGGCAGGCGTTGAACATGAACTGCAGCACGTTGCGCCGATGGGTGGTCTCGCCCGTCGACAGATAGGCCTTGAAATAGGCTATGGCCTTCTGGAAGTCGGCGGTGCTCTTCGAGCCCACTGCCTGGTTATAGGTGGCAGCCGACGTGTTATAGGCTATGGAAGGATAGTTGCTGGTGTGCTCCATGTCCATGCCCACCATGATTGGCATGCGCTCAATGTCGAGATAGGCCTGGCCGAAGAGTGTCGTGTTCGACCGCTGCCGCATCTGCGAGTTGTAGAGCCATCCCTGCTCCAAGTGCTGCCGCATGTCGCGCAACGTCGTCCGCAGCTGGTCATACTCTGCGGTGCCCGCCCTGACGTTTCGTGCCGCCTGCTCCAGGTTCTGATAGCTCTGCCACAGCATAGCGTATGCACTGCCCGTGTTGCCGCCGTCCTTCAGGGTCAGGAACTGCTGGTATTGCTGCAGTCCTGTCTGAAGGCTTTGCGCATGGCACGGACCCGCCATCCAAGCCGCCCACATTATTATATATAATAAGCGTCTTAGCATAAGCTTTTCACTTTAGAACGCATTTTTGAAGAGGAAGTCTACGCGGATGCGGCGGAACTCACCGCCAACGCCTTCGCCCTGCTCGATGAACGTGTCGTAGCGGGCATCCATCTTCGTCAGCTGCTCAACGTTCTTCACGATGCCGTCCTTCATGCCCATGGCGCGCAGGAAGGCCAGCTGCTCGTTCGAGCTGATGCCGCTCTTGCGGGTCACGGTAATGAGCGTGTCGACGTCGTTATAGCGCACGGGGGCCTCCTCGAAGTCGCCATACTCGCCCTTGTAGGGAATGACGCGCCTCACGGGACTGGCATCGGCCGAACCCGTAATCTTCACTACCACGGCCTTGCCCTCCTTCATGTACTGGGCAAAGTCGGTCTGCAGGGCCTTGCCAATGATGCTGAGCATGGTGCGGGCGGCAGCCGACTGTGCAGCCACGTAGCGGCCCGGGGCGAAGTCTTCCTTCTCGGTGAAGCCCTGCTCCACCTGGTAGTCGAAGCTCACCTGGTAGTCCACCACCTTCTCGCCGTTGGCACCGGTGTCCGAAATGGTCTTCGTGCTCACATTGATCTTCGTGTGGTCGGAGATAGAGTTCTGCTGCTTGGCATCGGTCACCACCTTGTTCTTCAGCTCGTCGAGCTTCATCTGCTCCTCGTTGCCCTGTGCCACATATTCCAGCGGCACGAAGCGGTTGTCGTTGGCCATGTAGTCGAGCGACTGGCGGTCACGGTTGTTGAACACGTAGGTCTTGCCCGTCTTCTTGTTGTAGACGTCGGCATAGACCAGCTCGAACTGGTCGTTCTCGCCAATGCCGTAGATGGGGTTGCGCAGCTCGACGTCGTTCGAGTTGGCAAAATAGCCCACCTCTTCCTTCGGCACATTGATATAGATGGGTGGCAGCTGCTCGAAGTCGAGCGTCATCATGCCCGTCTCGGGGTTATAGCTGCTGAACTGCATATTGTCGGCCGAGGTGAACTGCATGTCGTCGGTGCGCATCAGGTCTTCGGCCATGCGGGTGGCCACCTCCTCCTCGAACAGTCGCAGCTGGGCGGCGCGTGTCTCGTCGTTCACACGTATCTGGTAGGCCTCCATCGTCTCTTCAGGCATGCGCAGCTCCCACTCGTCCATGAGTTTCGTGACTTCTTCCTCCAAGAGTTTCGAGTAGTAAGGCGGAAGCTCGTTCACCTGCTTGTAGTGTACTGCCGCAGCGGTGTTGTAGACCAGGTATATGCCACCACGGTCGTCCTTGGCAAAGAGAATCTCGCTGATGCCGCTCTCGTCGCTGTCCACATACTTTCGGTCGCTGTCGTCAATCAGGTTGACAATCGAGATGCGGCTGTCGCCAGTGACCACGGCCACATACTTGCCGCTGGGGTGGAAGGCGCAGTCGCGGGCATCGCCCAGGGCACTCACCTGCTTCTTTGCCAGCCAGGTGCGGGTGTCATAGACAGTCAGGCTACCATCGGCCGACAGTACGGCCAGGTCTTTCGAGTCGGCCGCGAAAGCCATTGCCTTGACAGCGTTGCCATTTCTCAGGGTGGTCAGGACGCTGCCGTCGGCAGCGCTCACCACTGTCACTGCACTGCCGTCGGTGACGGCCAGGCTTTGCCCATCGGCGGCAGCCACTATGCTTGTGGCAGCCGAGGGCAGTTGCAGGGCGTTCATCAGGGTGAAGTCTGTGCAGCGGAACGTGCCGGCCTTGCCTTGGTCGTCGACCACGAAGAGCCGCGAACCGTCAGAGGAGAAGCAGTAGCAGGCCACCGGGGCGGTCATCTTGGCCTGTCCCACGCGCTTGCTCTTCTTCCATAGGTTATACACGCCGACCGTCTTGTCGCCCTGGCGATGGGCCGCATAGAGGTCGCCAACGGGACTCACGGCCAGACCGCCGATGCCACCCTTGACAGAGAGCATCTTGCCCCCACGAAGATTCCACACATTCTTGCCGTCGGCAAAGATGGTGTTGTTCTGGTAATTTGCCAGGAGCTGAGGAGTGAACGCCTGCCTGTAGGCATCGTCTTGTCCGTTCAGCAGAATTGGCTCCTGCGCTAACGATATTACCGGGCACATGCACGTAGCCAGTAATAGCAAAGAACACTGTTTGGTTATTGTTTTCATATATTTTAGGTTGTTTTGTAAAATCTTTTCCTTTTTTATAGCTTTTTGGTTATGCAAATTTAATAAAAAACAGCACTATATCTGCTAACAGCCATTCATGAATTAAGATTATCTAACATCTTTAAACCTTTTTTTAACAGAATCTGTAGAACATTCCAAAACTGTTCTACAAGAAAGGGAAAAGGAAGCAGGAAAACAGGCGAAAGGAGCAGACAAGTCACTCGGTAAAAACGTTAATGCCTAACTCCGGCAGAGTTAATACCTAACTCCGGCAGAGTTAATGTCTAACTCCGGCAGAGTTAATGCCTAACTCCGGCAGAGTTAATGCCTAACTGTTTGACAGACGTAAAAAAATTGGTTAATCTTTTGCAATCGCTTGGGCATGTCGGCAATTATTCGTACTTTTGCAGCGTGACCTACTACCCTGAGCCAGGGATAGGACTCATTAAGATATGAAAGTACTCATCATAAACACGAGCGAACGCACGGGCGGGGCGGCGGTAGCTGCCAGCCGCCTGGCGGAGGCCCTGACCAACAACGGGGTGAGCGCGAGGATGCTGGTGATGCACAAGCAGACGAAGGCCCACAGCACCACACAGGCAGGAGGATGGCTGCAAAACCAGTGGAACTTCGTGTGGGAGCGCGTGGTCATCTGGCTCTGCAACGGCCTCAGCCGCTCCAACCTGTGGAAGGTGTCGATAGCCAACACGGGGCAGGACATTACCCGCCTGCCGGAGTTCCAGGAGGCCGACGTGGTACACCTGCACTGGATCAATCAGGGCATGCTCTCGTTAGGCAGCATCGGCAAGGTGCTGCAGAGCGGCAAGCCCGTGGTGTGGACCATGCACGACATGTGGGAGGCCACGGCCATCTGCCATCACTCCTACGGCTGTGAGCGCTTTGCCACCGAGTGCGGCCACTGCTGGCTGCTGCGCTTTCCACGGAACAACGACCTCTCGCGCCGCACGTTCCAGCGCAAGCAGCGCATGTGGGACAGTGCCGCGCCAGGCTGCCTGCACTTCGTGGCCGTGAGCGAGTGGCTGGCACAGCGGTCACGGCAGAGTGCCCTCATAGGCCGCTTTCCCATCACGGTGATTCCCAACGCCATCTCACTCTCACAATTCAAGATTATCGACCGCACCGATGCCCGCACCACGCTCCACGTGACCGAGCCTTATATCGTGGCCTTCGGTGCCGCCCGCATCGACGACCCCATCAAGGGCTTCGACTACTTGGTGGGGGCGCTGCAGAGGCTCGTCGACAGCGGTCGCTTTGGCAAGGACCAGATCAGGCTCCTGCTCTTCGGCACCGTCAGGCAGCCGGAACTGCTCGGACAGCTGCCCGTGGCCTACACCCACATGGGCTATATTGACGATGAACACCAGCTGTCGCTAATCTACTCGGCAGCCAACGTCACCGTGTCGTCGTCGCTCTACGAGACGTTCGGACAGACGCTCATCGAGGCACAGGCCTGCGGCAGTGTGCCAGTGTCGTTTGAGGGCAGCGGACAGGCCGACATCATCGACCACAAAGTCAGCGGCTATCTGGCCGAACGGCTCTCAGCAGAAAGCCTTGCCGACGGCATAGCGTGGGGACTGCTGGCCGACATACCGGCACAGCAACTGCGGCGCAGCGTGGCACGGCGCTATTCGGAGAGCATCGTGGCCCACCGCTACATTCAGCTTTACAACTCGCTTGCAGGCGGGCAGGCATAGACAACAAAGAGGAGAAAACCATGAGACGATTCACCATAATCACCATTACGTATAACGCCGAAAAGGCGGTGGAGCGCACCCTGCAGAGTGTGCTCGAGCAGACCTACGAGGGCGTGGAGCACCTGATTATCGACGGCCAGTCGACCGACGGCACACTGCGCATGGCCGAGCACTACAAGCAGAAGAGCGACGAGGCGGGGCGCGGCCACAAGGTCATCATACAGTCGGAACCCGACGGAGGCATCTACTACGCCATGAACAAGGGTCTCACGCAGGCATCGGGCGACTATATCGTCTATATGAACGCGGGCGACTTCTTCCCCTCGGCCACGACACTCGAAGAGACGGCCCGCCGCTGCCGCCTGAGCGAGACACCCTCGGCAGAGCTGCCTGCCGTGCTCTACGGCCAGACAGACATTGTCGACGACGAGGGCCGCTATCTGCGACCACGCCGACTGCAGGCACCGCAACAGCTCTCGTGGCGCTCGTTCCGACAGGGCATGCTGGTGTGCCATCAGGCATTCTACGCCCGCACCGACCTGGCAAAGAACCTGCAGTACGACACGGGCTACCGCTACTCGGCCGACGTTGACTGGTGCATCCGCGTGATGCGCGAGGGCGAGCGGGCAGGACTTCCGCTACGCAACATCGGCATGGTGGTGGCCTGCTACACCGAGCAGGGAGCCACCACGCGCCATCACCGCGCCTCGCTCGTGGAGCGCTTCCGCATCATGGCCAAGCACTACGGCCTCATCGACACGCTCTTGCAGCATGCCTGGTTCGTGGTGCGAAGCCTGAACACAGGAACAGTTACTTAATCAAGCAATATGAATTTCATTGAATTTTTCAAAGGCGACCGTTTTGCCGTAGGGGCAGGTTGCGAATTGTTGGAAGTGGGCGAGGGCCATGCCCGTGCCCGCATGCTCATCACCGAGAACCATCTGAACGGCGGGAATGTGTGCCAGGGAGGTGCCATCTTCACCCTGGCCGACCTGGCCTTTGCCGCCGCCGTGAACAGCCACCGAGTGCTCACCTTCTCGACCACGAGCAACATCACGTTTCTTCGTTCCGTGGCCCAGGGCTACCTCTATGCCGAGGCCACCGAGACGGTCGACCACCCCCGCATGCCCTATGGCGAGGTGCGCGTCACCGACGAGGAGGGCCGGCTGGTGGCCGTCTTCACGTCGAGCGGATACAGGAAGCAGGGTACGCTCATCCCCGTGACGGAATAAGTTATGAAGAAAAACATTCTTTTACTGGTGGCACTCTTCGCCGCCACCTGTGCCGGGGCCCAGACCTACGACACACAGTACCGCCGCCCGCTGAGCAACGTCATGGCCGACGTGGCCCGGCGCTTCGGCGTGAAGTTCCGCTTCGACATGGACACCACGAGGCTCACCCTGCCCTACGCCGACTTCCGCATACGCCCCTACTCGCTCGAACAGACGCTCACCAACATCTGCCGCTACTACGACTGGAACTGGTGGCCGCGCTCGGGAAAGCTCTATCGCATCAGCCGCTACGAGTACTACCGGCGCCACACCGACGAGGGCCGCGACATGCTGGGCTACCTCTCGACGCTCTACGACAGCCGCGAGCAGTGGCAGCAGCGGCGCACGGTGCTGCTGCGCGAGGTGAGGGAGCGCCTCGGCATCGATGCCTTCCTCGACTCGTGTGTGAACGACGCCAAGCCCATCCTTTCCAAGACAAGCAAGCACGACGGCTACACCACGCAAAACGTCTGCTTAGAGCTGACGCCCGGCCAGCACGTCTTCGGCACCATCTACAGTCCCACGGCCAAGGGCAGGCATCCGCTCATCGTATGCCCCGACGGCCACTGGCCCTCGCGCTATCGCGACGACGAGCAGCAACGGCTGGGCTGTCTGGCCCGCATGGGAGCCATCTGCGTAGACTTCGACCTCTACGGCTACGGCCAGTCGAAGGCCGAGGTGGGTGAGCATGCCACGGCCCGTGCCCATGTGTTTCAGGCGGCTTGCGGCCTGAAGCTGCTCGACTACATGCTGCGCCACCGCAAGGACATCGACACCCTGCGCATAGGCGTGTGCGGAGGCAGCGGCGGAGGCACCCACACCATCCTGCTCGCGGTGCTGGCCGAGACACAGACGGGCGGCCATTATCCGCGCTTAGCGGCCATCGCCCCGGTAGTACATGTAGCTTCCCACTTCGACGGCGGCTGCCCCTGTGAGAGCGGCATGCCCGTGCAGTTGGCGGCAGGCGGCACCTGCGAGCCAGAGCTGGCGGCCACCTTTGCCCCGCGACCCCTGCTCGTCGTCTCTGACGGCGGCGACTGGACGGCCTCGGTGCCCGAGATAGAGTATCCCTTTCTGCAACGCATCTACGGCTTCTACGGGGCAGAAGGGCAGGTGGCCAACGTACATCTGCCCGACGAGCGCCACGACTTCGGCCCAAGCAAGCGCGAGGCCGTCTACGACTTCTTCGCCCGCGTGTTCGGCCTCGACCGCAGCCTTGCCGACGAGTCGAGGATAACCATTCAGCCCGAACAGAGCCTGCAGACCATCTTGCAACCTGTTGTTGCCAGCCCCAAGCAAGAAAAACGCAAGTAACTGATAATCAGCCGCATAGCAAAGCAGGTTGAATTACCTCACAACGAATACTGAATTGCGCCGTAATCGATACCAGATTACGGCGCAATTCAGCATGAACCTCAACCTAATTCAACTCACTCCCTCTTCATCCTCCTCTTCCATGTCCTGCGACTTGCGGTGGAAGATGTTATGATGCACGAAAATCATGCCCTCCAAACACAGCAGCACCAAGAACGTGGTGACCGCGGCCAGCACATACATGCCCGCACCGCAGGCCATGCCGATGGCCGCCGTGACCCAGAGGCCGGCAGCGGTGGTGAGGCCCTTCACGGCGTGTTTCTGGAAGATGATGGTGCCGGCACCGATGAAGCCGATGCCCGTGACCACCTGCGAGGCAATGCGGCTGGGGTCGAGACGGATGCCGGGGGTGCCCACGATGCTGTCGAAGCCGTGGGCCGAAAGAATCATGAACAGGGCGGCGCCCAGACCCACGAGGAAGTGGGTGCGGAAGCCGGCGGCCTTCTCGCGATACTCACGCTCCAGGCCGATGGCACCACCCAGCAGGGCGGCCACGCAGATATTCAGGATAAACTCTTCGGTCATAGCACTTTCTCCTCCTTATTTCACAACAAACTTCTTGCCATTCTGAATATAGATGCCCTTCTTGGCACAACGGCTGTCGACGGGCTGGCCACTGAGACTGTAGACAGTGGCCGACGGCTGTTCGAAAAGCATATCGGCCACCGACATTGATTCGTCGGCAGAAAGGCTGACGCGAGCCGACGATTCCCCTTCGGGCACCACGAAATAGGCCCGCAGGCCGGGGAGGCTATTGCCCGAAGTTGTCGGCTTGCAGAGCGCGCCGTCGGTGCCAAGGAACAGGTGGGTGCCGTTGGTATTCAGTGCGGTCGGCGAGAACGTGCCTGCAAACGAGTAGCCATCCGATGTTATGGGCTGAGGAACAGAGACCCGCACGGGCACATTCGTAAACACGGGATTCTCGACCGCTCCTGATACGCGAATCAGGAACGGTTCGCCGGCAGGCACCACGGTGTCGTCGCGGAAATAGAAAACACCATCCTCAATCCTATCCAATCGCTTCACCTCCAACGTCTTGCCCTCCATCTGCGTGGGCAGGTTAAACCGTGTGCTGAAGTCGAAGGGCAGGCACAGCGTGTTCCAATAGCCCGGCGTCAGGGTGCGGGTGAGCGTCACGTCGGCCACCTTGCCCACGGCAGCCGTCAAGCCCTCGCCATTATTTTCTCCCTGAGCAAGAGCCAAGGAAACCGTCGACAGCTCCTCAATGGCCACGTCGTCGAGGAAAACCTGACGACCCTGAAATGTAATAGAGGAGTTCGATTTAAAATTAGTAATGACAACTTCTTTAGAAAACCATTCTCCGGCTGCTATTTCAAAATTACTGGGTGTGACAGTAGCATCAGGACTGCTGAATTCCAATCTGTGGAGGGTACTACCAGCATCGGTATCGCCAGCCATTCGGAATGTCAATTTGACCTTGGCATCGCCAGAGGTATTGAAGACAGGAATGGTGGCTGTGGTGTAGCTTGCATAAGATGCAGCCAAATAGAAATAGACACAGCCATCGGCAGCTTTAGTGTTGAACAGTGAGCTACTGGTATAATCAAACTTTGCATCGGCATCGGAACTCACTTTAGGCGCAAAACCACCCGTGTTTCCACCTGTAGATGTGTTTCGGTCAAAGGTCTCGTAATAAATGTTCCTACCCATGTCAAGAACGGAGATATTAGCCAGCTGAACTCTCCTTATCGCATCGGCACCTTCCGAGTTGCCAGTATAGAATTTTATCTTTGTCAGCTCATTGCCGCCTCTAATGGCAAAGCAGTCCAGCAGTTTCCATGATTCTTTACTTATTGCCCGATAGTCTGGGCTGCAAACCCAGCCATTTCCAATAGTCTGGCACTTCAAGCTACTATCATCATCTCTCATGTATGCCCAAACTGAGACTCTGGCATTACCGCTTAGAGGTGATTTGTCTGGCAATCCATTGAGAAAGGGCGTTGTTATTGAGCCTTTAGTCTTTGTTGACCCTGCTTGTACCCATACGTCTCCATAGCTATCTCTCATGGCATAGCAGTTCTCAAAAAACCAGTTGTCGTAACCCGACGGAGATTCTTCTAATTTCAAATAATCTCCTTCGTTTGCGCCTACAGTGAACTTGTTCTTCAGTGTCTCTGAGAGTACTTCAGTTATCTGTGCGCTGACCTCTATGCCGCCAGCAAGCAGTGCAAAGAAGAGTAATAGTTTTTTCATTGAGGTTATTGTTCAATTTTAGTTTCTTCAAAAGTATTGACTGACAAAGTGTTACATCATCTAAGTTAGTTCCTCATATAGGGGTTCATGGCTATTTCCTCGCGCATGGTGGTTTGTGGGCCGTGGCCGGGATAGACGACGGTTTCGGGTGGCAGTTCGCGGGCCAGGCGGGCGAGGCTCTGCTGCATGTCGCTCCACGAACCGCGCTCAAAGTCGGTGCGGCCTATGCTCATACGGAACAGCGTGTCGCCCGTGAAGGCTACGCCCTCCTCGGCACAATAGAACGTGCAGCCGCCGGGCGTGTGACCCGGCGTGTGGACGACCTTCAGCTGGTGGGTGCCGAAGCCGATGCTCTCGCCGTCGGAGAAGAAGTGGCCTATGGGCGGTGTGGGGTGCCCGTAGTCCATGCCGAAGAAGTTGCTGGCCTGCTGCGCCAGGTCGCACATGAGGAACTCGTCGGCCTGATGCACCTCGGGCTTCAGCTGGAACTCGTCATAGAGCGTGTCGTTGCCGAAGCAGTGGTCCAGATGGCCGTGGGTGCAGAGCACATGGCGCAGCTGCAACCGGTTGTTGCGCAGAAACTTACAGATGGCCGTGCGCTCGCTGTCGTAGTAGGCGCCGCAGTCTATCACCACTGCCTCGCAACTGTCGTCGTAGACAACATAGCTGTTCTCCTGCAGCATGTTGCACTGGAAAGTCTTGATGGTCATCATAGGGGAAGGTAGATGCAATGCTTTTCACGGAACCACTCTTCCTGGAACCACTCGCTCAGGTGGCGCGTCTCTACAATATGGCGGAAGGGGGCTGTCTCGGCCTGCACGTCGCCGCCTTTCAGGCAGAAGATGCCATTGGGATAGGCGTTCTTCTGTACGCGGGAAATGTTCTTGCGCACAATCTTCACCAAGTCGGGCAAGGGCATCACCGCACGGCTCACCACAAAGTCGAACTTCTCCTTCTCGTCCTCGCCGCGCAGCTGCACTAAGCGGCAGTTCTTCAGGCCGATGGCGGTGGCCACCTCCTGGGCCACACGTATTTTCTTGCCCGTGCCGTCGATGAGCTTGAACTGGCATTCAGGAAAAAGGATGGCAAGGGGTATGCCGGGAAAGCCGCCGCCTGTGCCTAAGTCGAGAATACGTGTGCCCGGCCTGAAACTAACCATGAGGCCGATGGCCATGGAGTGGAGCACGTGGTGCAGATAGAGAGAATCAATGTCCTTCCGCGAAATGACATTGATTTTCTCGTTCCACTCACGGTAGAGGTAGTCGAGCTCGTCCAACTGCCTCAGTTGTTCTTCAGACAGTTGAGGAAAATACTTCTTGATTAGCTCCATGAAAAAAAACTAAACCAGATGTGCTATAAGCTCCTCGCGGTCGCCGGGCAGCATGTCGATGACGGGAATCTCGATCATCGTGTAGCAGCCGGGCTGCTGACGCATGGAGGCGCGGGCCACGTTGACCAGCACCTGGCCTGTGAGGGCGGGGTTGTTGATACTCATGTTGAACTCCAAGCGCTGGTTCTGCGTCTTGCCCGATACGCCCTTGCGCACGAGGTGTACGCCGTGGCCCATGTCGCGCACGTCGTCGACGCTCTCCACCTGGAACACGTGGGTCTCGTCGCTGGCGAAGTAGGGGTCGGCCTTGATGGCTGCCGTCACCTCGTCGAGCTTGGCGCCGTCTTCCAGCTCTACATAGACCATGCGGCGGTGAATGCCTTCGCCCAAGGGTATGGTCATGGAGAGGGCGTTCTTGACGCCGGCCTTCGAGCGCACACAGACGCTGTGGCCCATCGACATGCCGGGGCCGAAGTTGGTATAGCTGAGGCCTTTCGGGGCGAGGCTCTGCATCAGTGTGCGCACGATCGAGTCGCTGCCCGGATCCCATCCGGCGGCAATGACGCTCACCGTGCCCGTCTGCTTGTTCAGCTCTGCAAGGTTGTGGCGGTAGTCGCGTATCAGGGTGTGGATGTCGAACGAGTCGACGGTGTTGATGCCCAAAGGCAGAATCTGCCGTGCATATTCCTCGCACGAACGGGTGGGCGTGGCAAGGATGGCCACGTCGACATTCTTCAGCTGGCAAATGTCGCTCACCACCTCATACTGTGCCAGCTCAGCGGGCTTGTTCTCTGCTCCCTGACGACGCACGATGCCGGCCACCTCGAAGTCGGGAGCGGCTTCGAGTGCCTCGAGTGCATACTTGCCAATGTTGCCGTAACCAACGACGGCTGCTCTAATCTTTTTCATGTCATTATGATGTTAATTCTTCGAATCGACGTGCAAAAGTACGTCTTTTTTTTGGAAAAACAATAAAAAAAGACAGGAAAAACCTGAAAAAAAACTACAAAAAGATTACCAGTCGTCGTCCTCGTTGCCCACAATGCCATTGGTGACGGCCTCCTCAATCTTGTCCATAACCACGTTCGAGTAGGCATGAGTCATGACGAGCGCCTTGGCAGCGGTGCGCTTCTTGCTGTCCTTCTCTACGAAGGGATAGTGCTTGGAAATTTCCCATTGCTCGTCATAGATTCGGCGGTCGGTCTTGTCGTCCTTCAAGCGCTTGCCGTCACTGTAGTAGTTCTGGTTCTTCTGATTGGTCTTCGTGTCGTCGGCAAGTCCGCCAAGCCAACCGCCATCCTCTACCTTCAGCACGTCGTAGGTGGGCACGGTATAGGTGACGCGGATGCGCCCGGGCTTGATGTCGATGCGAATAACGGGGGTGATGCTCACCACGTAGCGGTTGAGCGTTCCGGTATGGTCGGCAATGGCATCGATAGTGGGCGAGACGATGATGCAGCCGGCATCCTTGTCGTTGAGCGTGATGGCCTGCTTGTTCTTGTTGAAAGTCGACGTGACCCAGTAATTCAGCTGCACGTAGATCTGCTCCTTGCTCTTGTCGCCACAGTCTATCACTTGCTGGTAGGTGAGCGACTGGTTCTTGTCGAGCGTGAGACTGCCGGCAAGGTTCTTGGCGGCATCGAGCCATTTCTCGCCATAACGCTCCTTGGCATACTTCTCCAAGTCGGACGACTTCATAACCTGTGCCTGAACACAAATGCCCTGTAGCAGGAACAGTGCCATCAGGACCACCATCTTTTTCATGTAGTTCATAACCATCAACTTTTTAATAATGTACATTACGACTGCAAAAGTAAACATTTTTTCTGAATTAAATGCCAATGGGAACAAAAAAACTGATGGTCGCTAAAAAAACACACACCGCGCACACACAATAAACGAGGGTGTTGCACCGTTTTCTTACTATATAGCAATAACCCAAAAACGAAAACGTCATGATAGAATACATCAAAGGCGAACTGACCGAACTGACCCCCGCACTGGCCACTATTGAGGCCGCCGGCGTGGGCTACGCACTGAACATTTCGCTCTACACCTATTCGGCTTGCCAGCGGCATCTGCCTTCGCCCAACAACCCCCACCCTACGCCCGTGAAACTCTACGTCTATGAGGCCATTCGCGAAGATTCCCACGTGCTCTACGGCTTTTTCCAGAAGAAAGAGCGCGAGATGTTCGAACTGCTCATTACCGTCTCGGGCGTGGGTGCCAATACGGCGCGCATGATGCTCTCGGGCATGACGGTATCTGAACTGTGTAACGCCATCTCGACCGACAACGCCAAGCTCATACAGAGCATCAAGGGCATCGGGAAGATGACGGCCCAGCGCATCATCGTCGACCTGCGCGACAAGATTGTGGCCCTGGGCATTGCCGACGAGATTCCTGCCGGCGGAAGCGTGGCCACGCCCGTGAACAATGCCGTGCGCGACGAGGCCGTGGCTGCCCTCACCATGCTGGGCTTCTCGCCTGCCCCCACGCAGAAGGTGGTGGTGCAGATTCTGCAGGAACAGCCGTCGCTGCCCGTAGAGCAGGTGGTGAAGCTGGCGCTGAAGCAAATCAAATAAGTCGCAGGATGGCGGCCACCTTCTCCTCCATCGGGAGGGTGGCATCGATCCAGTGAATGGTGAATCCGCGGCGTTCCATGCCCCGGAACCACGTCATCTGCCGCTTGGCAAACTGGTGGATGGCTATCTCTAACCGGCGGAACATCTCGTCATAGCTCAACTGGCCTATGACATACTCAGTCAGGTATTTGTATTCCAGTCCGTAGTAGATGAGGTCTTCGGCCGCAATGCCGCTATCGAGCAGCATACGGATTTCGTCGACCATGCCCTCGTCGAGGCGGGCTTTCAGTCGCCGCGTAATCTTCTCGCGGCGCAACTCCCGGTCAATGTTGACACCGACGATGAGCGAATCGGGAGCCTCGCCACCGACTCCCCCCTCGTCCGAGACAGGGGGCGCAGACGAGGCTTCAATCTCTATCGCCCTGATGGCCCTTTGCGCCGTGTCTACGTCGGTGGTATTGTGCATCGTGGTGCCGTTCTTCCGTTTCAGTTCCTTGAGCATCTGCGTCAGCTCTGCTAACGACTTGCCCTCGAGCCGCGCCCGCAGCTCCGCATTCTGGGGCACAGGCGAAAGGCGGTAGCCCTTCAGCACGGCCTCAATATACAGCCCCGTGCCGCCACACAGGATAGGTTGTCTGTGACGGCTCACAATGTCGGCGTAGGCATTGTTGAAGTCCTGCTGATACTGGAAGAGATTGTATTTTGTCCCAGGCTCGCAGATGTCTATCAGGTGATAGGCCACCTCACCGTAGTCGGCCAGGTCCTTGCCCGTGCCTATGTCCATGCGCCGATACACCTGCCGCGAGTCGGCCGAAATGATTTCTCCGTCGATCTCACGCGCCAGTGCTGCTGCCAGCGGCGTCTTTCCGCTGGCCGTGGGGCCAAGTATGGTAATCAGTTTCTGCATCTCGGTGAAAAAGGTACAAACGTTTGGTTTCGCCTACAAAGGTAGTGTAAAATTTCGATTAAAACGAAGAGAATGCAAAAAAAATTGCACTCCTTAGTGATGGTAAAAAAATAAAAACTACATAATTGCACGATTATTCTGAAATTCTTTGTACCTTTGTACGCGAAATGGAGATATTCGGGCAAACACCTGCACAGGTGATACTGTTTTTCGTCCTCTACGGCGTAACGGGAGCGGTGCCATTCATCGCTGCCCTCTACCTGTTGCTGCGCCGAGGCAATGCCTTCGCGCCCGACATCACGCCGCCGCTGCGGTTGCGCCGCTGGGCTGCGTCACTCTTTGCCGCAGTAACCTTGAGCCATGTGTGGTGGCTGCTTCTCTATATCTTTTCCCGCGACATCAATCCAATGGCCTATGTGCTGGTTGTCATGCTCGACTGCGTGACGCTGCTGACCACCATCGCCGGCACACTGCTCTCCATGCTCCAGGACCGACGGCGACCCGTGTGGCCAGTCCTTGTGGCCATGATACCGTTCGTGGCACTTTGGGGGGTGCTCATGGTCTATCCCGACGACCGGTTCAAACAGATAGCCAGTGCCTACGTCCTGTTCCTCTTCGTGCTCTTCACCGTATATATGGTGTTTGCCGTCAGGCGGTACGGGCGATGGCTGAACGACAACTATGCCGACCTGGAGAATAAGAAGGTGTGGCTGAGCCAGACGGTGACGCTTGGCTGCCTGCTGCTGTTCATCCTCTATGCAATTGCTGACATTAGCTTCACTCTCTTAATCTTCCTCATGCATCTCACCGAGTTCGTGCTTTTCGGTCTCCTGCTGTGGCGGGTAGATACGTTAAGTAGCCTCACCCCCAAGAGCCTCACCGCTAACGGCGATGCTTTTGGGAAAGGGCTCGATGTTGAGGCTGTCAATATCGACCTCGCCCAGATTGAACGGCTGTTGGCAGAGCACTGCGTGGCCACACAGCTTTACCTGCAGCACGACCTGACCTCGCAGCAACTGGCTCACGCCATTGGTACCAACCGCTTCTATCTCAGCCAGTATTTCTCCCGTCAAGGCATCACCTACAACACTTATATCAACAATCTGCGCATCAATCACTTCATCAGCCGCTACCAAGAGGCCGCCGCTGCCGGACGGCCCATCATCGCCCAGCAACTGGCCAGCGACAGCGGCTACCGCAGCTACAGCACCTTCAGCCTCGCCTTCAAGCAGCGCACGGGCCAGAGCGTAACGGCCTGGATGCACGACACGACACAGTTGTAACATGCCGTTTTGACTTTCAAAATATGCAATCCCGACTTTCAAAATATGCAAAAAGTCGAGGGTGGCTTTTAAAATCTGCAAAAATTGCTTCAAAATCAGCAAAATTTCATTTGTTATTTGATTAACTCGAAAAAAAGCAGTACCTTTGCAAAGTCAAAGTGACAGAAAGTCAGATATGAACGCGTTGGATAATGCTAATATCAATGACGAAAACAGCAAAGGATTTGCCTCCTTTGTCTTCCCCGAAGCGAAAAGCTCAAAAACAGGGGTGTCGGTAAGATATGCTCCATGCGAAGAAAGAGAATGGTACGTTCTCCGCATTAAGTACGGCAAGGTGCAGACCGTGGCAGATGCCATCATAGAAGACGGCACCTACGTGTATCTGGCCAAGGTTTGGAAAGACATCAGGAACAAAGAGACAGGCAAGAAGCAGCGTAAGTTGTTCCCTTTCATGAATCTTCTCTTTGTCTACGCCACATATCAGGAAACCGAAAAGTACGTCAAGGACAGCAAAGAGTCCGCGTACACGACGTACTACTACAATCATTTTCTCACCGACGCCAAGGGCCAAAACCCACCCTTGACCATCAGTTCCCATGACATGGAGCCTTTTGTCCGCCTGACAGCATTGCAAGACGAGCACGTCATGGAGGTGGACGTCAAGAAGTGCAACTTTGTGTCCGACGACATGGTGCGAGTCACCTTCGGACCTTTTGAGGGCATCACAGGCCGCGTTGCCCGGGTGGCCCGCCAGAACAGGGTCGTAGTATTAATCAAAGGGCTGGAATCCTGCATAACCACAGCATATATTCCACCGTATTACTTGGAGAGGGTGGAAGATAAACAATCATAAACGTAAAATAAACAGGAAATGAGTATATACATCAACAAAGGAAACGAAGGGTTCAAGCGAATCCGTAATAGTGAGTTTATTGACAAATCCGGACTGATTGCAGTTGTAAACTCCACACTGTTTACTCGGAGTTGTTTCAGCTGCGTCACCCGTAGCCGACGCTTCGGCAAGACATTGGCGGCGGAAATGCTTCAGGCCTACTATGACCACTCATGCGACTCCCACAGCCTGTTTGCCGACCTGGAGATTGCCAGCCACCCCTCGTTTGAGGAGCATCTGAACAAATATCCCGTCATTTATCTTGACATGACCCGCTTCACGTCGGGAAACGATGGTAGTAACGTGGTGAGCGAAATAGAGAAAAGAGTAAAGGAAGAAGTCGTTGCCACTTATCCCGATGTCCCGGAGAAAAGCGACGATGACCTGATGGACTTCCTGCTACGTGTGGCAGGCGAGACGGGCGAACGCTTTATATTCATCATTGACGAATGGGACGCACCATGTCGCATGTATGCTAATGAGCCACAAGCCATGGACAGGTATGTGGATTGGCTCCGCCGTATGTTCAAGGATGTCACTGCCATACAGGCTGTTGCGGGAGTGTATATGACGGGCATCTTACCCATCAAGAAATACAAGACAGAGTCTGCCCTCAATAATTTCATAGAGTATTCCATGGTGGATCCTGGCAAGATGGCCCGCTATTTCGGGTTCACCAAAGACGAAGTCTTCGCTCTCGCCCAAAAGCATGACATGGACTTCGATGAACTGGAAAGATGGTACGATGGCTATCAGATAGGCGATGACATGTCGATGTTCAATCCCAACAGTGTGATGCAGGCCGTCGGTCGTGGTCGCTGTCGCAGTTACTGGGCTGGCACAGGCTCTTTTGATGCTGTGGCTAATTACATAGGAATGAACTTCGATGGTCTGAAGGATGACATCATCTGCATGTTGGGTGGAGGTCGCGTTAAGGTGAATTCCACGAAGTTCCAGAACGACATGTCGATAGTTCGTGGCAAGGACGATGTGTTGACCGTGCTCATCCACTTGGGCTATTTGTCGTTTGACTGGCGACATAATGAATGTTATGTGCCTAATAAAGAGGTGGGCGACGAACTGGTGAACGCAGTTGAAGAGAACAAATGGGGACTGGTCGTCAAGTCAATCAATCAGTCGGAAGCATTGCTCAAGGCCACCCTGCGCGGCGACAGCGACTACGTGACACGTGCGCTGCGGGCCATCCACAGCGACGAGACAAGCATCTTCTCCTACAACGACGAGAACTCCCTGGCCTGTGTCCTCAGCCTGGCTTACTACTACGTCCGCAACGACTATCACATACATAGAGAATATCCTGCCGGTGAGGGCTATGCCGACCTGGTGCTCATACCGCGCAAGAACGTTTCGTCGCCTGCACTTGTCATTGAGTTGAAATACGACAAAAGCACACAGGCCGCCATCAGCCAGATCAAGACCCGCAACTACCCCCAGACAGTGACCGACTATACGGGCGACATTCTCCTCGTTGGCATCAACTATGACAAGAAGACAAAACAGCATGAGTGTCAGATAGAACGGTGGCAGAAAAGCTGATGTTTACTCGAATATACAGACAAGCAACGTAAAGTATGAAGAGGTATAATACAACAGGCAAGTGCATTGCCGATAGGCATTATATGGTGCCCATAGACAGACAAGTGGAGGCCGCTGCCCAGTTGATAGAAGACGGTCTGTACTTTTGCATCAACCGCGGTCGGCAATATGGAAAGACGACAACTTTGGCCTTCCTGAAGAACTATCTTCAGAAGAAGGGTTATGTGGTGTTTTCAATCAGTTTTGAGGGGCTGCCCGACAGCGCGTTTGAGAGTTTGGAGAACCTGTTGGCTGCAACAGTGGAACTGATGGGGCAACCCATTAAATGGGTAGGGATGCCTAATCTTAAAGAAACGGCATTGCAAACGCTTAACAAGCTCTATGAACAGCATAGCAAGAGTATGCAGCAGCCTGTTTTCATAGAACTGGTAAGCACTCTTTGTGCCACTAACCGTTGTGTCCTTATCATTGACGAAGTGGATGCTGCCGGCAACTATCCGGAGTTCATCAAGTTCCTTGGTCTGTTACGCGACATGTTCCTCAAACGTGACGAGATTCCCACTTTCCAGTCCGTCATCCTTGCCGGGGTATATGACATCAAGAATCTAAAACTGAAGATTCGCCCCGAAGAACAACACCAGTACAACTCACCGTGGAACATTGCAGCCCCTTTCGATACTGATATGAGCCTCCAAGCCGACGGTATCGCCCTGATGCTTGAGGACTATGCATCAGAACACAAAGTCACTTTTGACTGCCATGCCGTGGCTCAACTGATATATGACTACACTTCCGGCTATCCTTTCCTCGTAAGCCGTCTCTGCCAGATCATTGACGAGAAGCGTCTGACGTGGGACAAAGAGGGTGTGTTGGCGGCAGTCAACATTCTATTGAAAGAGGGTAACACCCTATTTGATGATCTCATGAAGAAAATATCGCAGTTCCCCGAGATGGCCAACATGCTGAAAGCTATACTTTACAGAGGAGAGCGCATACCATTCAATTACTACGACAAAAATATAAACTTGGCAGCCATGTTCAACTTTGTTTACGACAACAAAGGGGCCGTTGCCGTCTCTTGCAGGATATTTGAGACATGGTTGTACAACTACTTTGCAAGCGAGGAACACTCATCAGAAATCTACCGGAAGGGGGAGGATTACCACAACCAGTTCATCCACGACGGAGTGATCGACATGCGTCTTTTGATAGAACGATTCTCCGTCCATTTCAACCAGACGTTCCGTCCTGACCATGACGACCGCTTTGTGGAGGACAACGGGCGCAAAATATTCCTTACTTACCTACGACCCATCATCAACGGCATTGGTAACTACTATTGTGAGGCTGAGACGCGCGACTTGACGCGCACCGATGTCATTGTAGACTACCGTGGACAGCAGTACGTCGTGGAATTGAAG
>CAJONO010000073.1 GCA_905235905.1 uncultured Prevotella sp. | reverse complement strand
CAGATACTCCCAGGCCATGTCGATGGCGCCCTCCTTGAAGTAGTCGCCAAACGACCAGTTGCCCAGCATCTCGAACATGGTGTGGTGATAGGTGTCGTGGCCCACCTCTTCCAGGTCGTTATGCTTGCCGCTGACGCGCAGGCATTTCTGTGTGTCGGCACGGCGGCGCGGCTCTGGGGCGCGGGTGCCCAGGATAATGTCCTTCCACTGGTTCATGCCGGCGTTGGTAAACATGAGCGTCGGGTCGTCCTTAATCACCATCGGGGCCGAGGGCACGATGGCATGTCCTTTCGATTCGAAAAACTTCTTGTAGGAGTCGCGGATTTCTTTTGCAGTCAACATGATTATTTACTATTTACGGATTTACTATTTACGTATTTTACTGTTTCGCAATTTGGGTGCAAAGTTACACATTATTTTTAATATGGCAAAAAACGCTGTGAAATAAAACTCTTTTTCCAAGAAAAAAGTGATTATTTTCGCATGAATGGTGTGTTCAAAAACACGGAATAAATATCTGATAAAAGAAAAATGGAAAAAGAGGACATCATTTATTCGTATTTATACACCATATTATGAAAAAAAATGCAGATATTTGCAGTTGAATTCAACAAAAATCAACAAGACAGAGCTAACATGAAGCAAACAGAATCACAGAGGAACTTCACGGAGTTGCGAAACCTTATCGTAGACTATTCCGACGGCGACGTCGTGATTTTCGACCATGTTAATAATTTTTCTGTTGTCTATCCCTTCCGGCCTTCAAGCAATCTGATTGTGTTGTGCAATTCGGGCGAGATGACAATGAAGGTCAACAAAGCTCATGTTACGGTACATGTTGACGATGTTTTCTTTTGTCAGGCCAACACGACTCTTTCCGAGATAAAATGTTCTGCCGACTTTGAGTGCAAGGTGCTGTGCCTGTCCGACCATATTATCCAGGGACTTCTTCATGACAAGATTAGCCTGTGGAACCAGGCTGTCTACGTGAGTGGGCTGAATGTTGTCAGCATGTCTGAGGTGTGCCGAAACGAGGTGGGGCTCTACTATGCCCTTATCCGCTCGAAAATCGAGAACCACAAAGATGCGAAGCCCTACGAGATTGTGCAGACCATTGTGCGGGCGCTGCTGTTAGAGCTGTGTGCCATCTTGGAAAGCCGTCAAGGCAAAATCGAGGATGGCAAGATGTCGCAGGGCAAGATGCTCTTCAACCGCTTCCTGCATCTTGTGGCCAGCAACGAGGTGAAGCGTCGGCCCATCAACGAGTATGCGAGCAGGCTGGCCATCACGCCCAAATACCTCACGATGCTCTGTCTGAAGTATAGCGACAAGACCGCTTCCGACTGGATTATCCAGAACACCTGCGAGGACATTCGCTTCTATCTGAAAAACTCAAACCTCAGCATCAAGGAGATTTCGGCCAAGCTCGGCTTTGCCAATATGAGTCATTTCGGCAGCTATGTGCGCAAGAATATGGGCATGTCGCCCAGCGATTTTCGCCATAGTCACGAAAAATAAGAATAGTTTTTTCTCTTTTTTCTTGCTTGTTTCAGATTATATTCGTATTTTTGTAGGCGAATAAAAACCTGAAGACAATGAGAAAACTATTCTGTTTGATTGCAATGGCTGTGGCCATGCATGCCAGTTCCCAGAGTGAACTCTATCCGAAACATTTCGACTTGGAGCAGGTGACGCTGCTCGATGGGCCCATGAAAACGGCCATGGACCTCAACATCCAGATGCTCCTGCAGTACGACACAGACCGCCTGCTCACGCCTTTCGTGCGCCAGGCCGGCCTTTCGGCCACGACCGACAAGCAGAGCAAGTACTACCGCTGGGAGGCGAAGCACCCCAACTTCAAGAACTGGGGCGGCGATGCTGGCTTCGACCTGAGCGGCCATGTGGGCGGCCACTATCTCTCGGCCCTGGCCCTGGCCTATGCCGCCTGTCACGACGAGGCCGTTCGCGCACAGCTGAAGGAGCGCATGGACTACATGCTCGCCGTGATGAAGGACTGCCAGGACCAGTATGACAACAACACCGAAGGGCTCTATGGCTTCATCGGCGGACAGCCCATCAACGATTCCTGGAAGAAGCTCTACAAGGGCGACCTCTCCGGCATACAGGCCAACTGGGGCTGGGTGCCCTTCTACTGCCAGCACAAGATTTTGGCCGGCCTGCGCGATGCCTATCTCTATGGCAACAGCCTGACTGCCAAGGAGATGTTCCGCAAACTGAGCGACTGGAGCGTCAACCTCATAGCCAAGGTGAGCGCCGATGCCTTCGAGGGCTTCCTCAACTGCGAGCATGGCGGCATGAACGAGTCGATGCTCGATGCCTACCAGCTCTTCGGCGACAAGAAATACCTCACGGCTGCAAAGAAATACACCCACAAGGCCATGCTCAACGGCATGCAGACACTGAACAAGAGCTTCCTCGACGGCAAGCATGCCAACACGCAGGTGCCTAAATATATAGGTATGGAGCGCATCTTCGAGCAGGACGCCACTGCCACTGCCTACAAGAAGGCCGCCGAGAACTTCTGGACCGACGTGGCACAGAACCGCACCGTCTGCATAGGCGGCAACTCGGTCAACGAGCACTTCCTGGCAGCGGCCAACGGCAACCGCTATATTGACCAGCCCGACGGTCCCGAATCGTGCAACACCAACAACATGCTGAAGCTCTCGGAGATGATGGCCGACCGCACGGGCGATGCCAAGTATGCCGATTTCTACGAGCAGGCCGTATGGAACCACATTCTCTCCACCCAAGACCCCACCACGGGCGGCTATGTCTACTTCACCACGCTGCGCCCCCAGGGCTACCGCATCTACTCTCAGCCCAACAAGGGCATGTGGTGCTGCGTGGGCACGGGCATGGAGAACCACTCCAAGTACGGACACTTTATCTACACCCACGACGGGTCGAAGACGCTCTATGTGAACCTCTTCACCCCATCGCGCTTAGAGAGCAATGACTTCGTCGTTACCCAGGAAACGCTCTTCCCCTATATCGACCCCGTGGTCTCGGCTGTTCCCACGGCCCAGACGGCCACCACTACCATCACCGTGGGCAAGGCGGGCAGCTATGCCATTGCCGTGCGCCATCCGGCATGGGCCGGCAAGGAGTATCAGGTACTCGTCAACGGGAAAACCGTTGACCACACGGCGAAGGTGGGCGAGGCCAGCTATGTGACCATCGACCGCACATGGCAGGCCGGCGACCGGATTGTTGTGTGGCTGCCCATGGAGCTGCGCTACGAGGCATGTCCCAACTACACCGACTACATTGCCTTCAAGTTCGGACCCATCCTCCTCGGTGCTCAGACCACAACCAGCAGTCCCGTGCTCAATAGTCCCGTGCTCAATAGTTCCGTGCTCGACGGTTTACCCGTCGAGAATCTCCAGAACGAATACGGCGGCGAGGGCCGCATGGACCACTCCCCCAGAGCTATGGGCAAGCAGCTCAACCTGCTCTCCGCCCCCTTGCTTATTGGCCAGCGCACCGACGTGCTCGGTCGCATCACGCCCAAGGATCTCTCCAAGCTCACCTTCACCATCGATGCCAAGCGCGAGGGTGTCGACACTTACAAATGGACCACGCTCACCCTGCAGCCTTTCTACGGCATACACCACGGACGCTACGTGTGCTACTGGTATCAGCAGACGCCAGAGGTCTTTGCCCAGAGCGACATGGCCAAGACCGAGGCTGCCAACGAGGCACTGAAGGAGCGCACCTTAGACTTCGTGGCCACTGGCGAGCAGCAGAGCGAGGCAGGCCATGAGTATAACTACTCTGCCGACTCAGGCAAGGGCACCTATAACGGGGAGAGCTATCGCGACTGCCAGTCGGGCGGATATGTGCAGTTCACCTTGTTCAATAACGACGGCATCAGCGACGCACTCGCCATCATGTGCCGTTTCACCACTGCCGACAAGGGCCGTGTGGCCACGCTGACCGTCGACGGAACGAAGATTGCCGACATCACGATTCCCGAATCGGTGAAAAATGCCGACAACGGCTTCTATAATGCCGAGTATCCCATACCGGAGGCACTCGTGAAAGACAGCAAGGGCAACGTAAAGAAGAAGTTCGTGGTGCGCCTCGCCGCTACAGGCAGTACGCCTAATCCCGGACTCTACTACCTGCGGCTGGTCAAGGGCTATGTGGCCAATGCCAATGCCTACAAGTTTCGCGCTACCGACTGGATGACAGGCGATGCCAACCGCATCAGTGCTACCAACATCACCTACGACCAGGAGCGAAACGTCATCATGGCCAAGAGCACCGGCAGCAACAACATTGCCCTGATGATGAAATATTCCGAGCTCGACTACGATATTGCTCAGGACCAGAAGTTTCTCGTGGTGCGCGGCATGGGGCTGAAGACAGGTTCGGGCGCTTCCTACCTGTGGTGGCTCAACGGCTCGAACCACGGTACGCAGGTGTCGCCTTCCACCCAAAAGCTGATTGACGTCGACGGACAGAAACAGGTGCTCATAGCATGGGACATGTCGACGAGCGGACTCTATGAGAACTTTACGGGCGACAGGCCCAGCGTATGTGTAGGTCAGACCATTTTTGGTCTGACCTCTTCGAATACCGACGGCTCATGCGAAATCTACGACATCAATTTCGTGGCAGACGTCGACGACTATCAGACCACAGGCATCGGCATTTCGCCCAAGGGCAAGGCGGCAATGGCCCCAGGCCAATATGTCTACGACCTGTCAGGACGACGGGTTCAACCCTCAACCCTCAACTCTCAACCCTCAACGCTAAAGAAGGGCGTTTATGTTCAGGACGGAAGGAAATACGTTCAAGGCAAGCGCCAAGACTAACAAGACCGCCTTCAGAACTAATGTCTTCACTCCTTCACTCCTCTCTCCTTTAGTAACCGTTAAAAAATAATTTGGTATGATTAAGTTACTGACCCCACCCCTGCCCCTCCCCTTGAAGGGAGGGGAGTGGCTACCGCCTTGCCCGCCGCAGGGACTCCGTGAGGCACTCCCCTCCCTTCAAGGGGAGGGGCAGGGGTGGGGT
>CAJONO010000072.1 GCA_905235905.1 uncultured Prevotella sp. | reverse complement strand
GAGCAGACTGATGACGAGATGCTTGTGCTCGCCGAATATCTTCTTGAAAGTCAGGTCGGCTTTCGGGTCTAAGTACTTTGCCATAATAGTTTTGCTTTTAAATCCTGGCGCAAAGGTAAGAAATTATTTTCAATTATCGGTGCACTTGCCCATCCTTTTTGATATATATTAAGGAAATCTTCATTCATCAGCGCTTTCGCTTTATGACCACGACAGACAGGAGCATTGAGAGGACGAGGACGCCGAAGAAGACGATGGTGAGCACCAATCGTCTGAATAGCTGCGCATATCATCCGTTAAATCCGCTTTAATCCGTTGCCGTAATAAGACAGCTGAAAAAAAAGGGGCTGATCAGGGGTCGACGTCGAAGTAGATTTGCAGGTTAGAATAGCGCTTGTCCTGCAACATCTGCTGCCGCACCACCAAGAGACAGTGGCGCACACGGGGCATGTCGATGGCATGTTCGAGCTTCACTACCAGCTTGCGTATGCTGAGAGTCTTCACGCGGGCCACCGCCGGCTTGTCGGGGCCAAGGATGCGGTCGCCGAACAGCTGCCGCAGGCGTGTGCCCATCTCTATGCCGGCAGTATTGACCGTCTCGTCGTTCTTGTGCTTGAGGTAGACGTAGACAAGGCGGCAGTAGGGCGGATAGCGGAATGCCTGCCGCTCGGCCATCAGCTCGCGGTAGAAAGAGGGATAGTCGTTGGCCACTATCTGTCGGAGGATGGGCAGGTCGGGGTTCTTCGTCTGCAGAACCACAAGCCCCCGCTTGCCCTTGCGCCCCGCACGACCGCTCACCTGGGCCATCATCATGAAGGCATGCTCGTAGGCCCGGAAATCGGGAATGGCCAGCATCGAGTCGGCATCGATGATACCCACCACGCTGACGCGGTCGAAGTCGAGTCCCTTGCTAATCATCTGTGTGCCTATGAGCAGGTTGGTGCGGCCAGAGGCGAAATCGCTGATTATTCGCTCCTGCGACCTGCGGGTGCGGGTGGTATCGAGGTCCATGCGAGAGATGCGGGCATCGGGGAAGATGTCGCGAATCTGGTCTTCGATCTTCTCCGTGCCGAAGCCCCTACCCTGCAGGTCCTTGCTACCGCAGGCGGGACACTCTGCCGGCACCCTGTAGGTGTAGCCACAGTAATGGCACGACAGCTGACTCAAGGCCCTGTGGAGCGTCAGGCTCACGTCGCAATGCTCGCAACGTGGCACCCATCCGCACTGCCGGCACTCTATGCGTGGTGCCCAGCCACGACGGTTCTGAAAGAGGATGGCCTGTTCGCCATGCTCTAAAGCCTCGCGCACACGCGATAATAAGAGAGGTGAGAAAGGGCCGTTCATCATCTTGCGACGCTGCAGGTCGCGGGTGTCCACAATCTGTACCTCGGGCAGCAAGATGCCCTGATAGCGCTCTGTGAGGCTCACCAGGCCATACTTGCCTGTCATGGCGTTGTGGAATGTCTCTACGCACGGTGTGGCGGTGCCAAGAAGAACCTTCGGCACAAATTCGGAATGACTGCCGGCGGCACCATCGGTCCCTGCCTTTCCACTTCCCATACTGGCAAGCATAATAGCTGCGCTACGGGCATGGTAGCGAGGGGCAGGGTCTTGCTGCTTGTAGCTGGTCTCATGCTCCTCGTCGACAATGACCAGACCGAGCCGCTGGAAAGGGAGGAAGACGGCGCTACGGGCACCAAGGATCACGTCGTAGGGATTGGCCGACAGCTGTTTCTGCCATATTTCCACGCGTTCGGCATCGCTGTATTTGGAATGGTATATGCCCAGACGGTTGCCAAACACGCGCTGCAGGCGCTCCATCATCTGCACCGTAAGGGCTATCTCAGGCAGCAGGTAGAGCACCTGCCGGTGTTGCTCTATCTCGCGCTGAATGAGATGGATGTAGATTTCGGTCTTCCCGCTCGAGGTGACACCGTGGAGCAGGACGACGTTCTTCTTCAGGAAAGAGAAAAGTATGTCGTTATATGCCTTCTGCTGCGGCTCGCTCAACTTCTTCACCAACTCTGGATGCGACTCACCTCCATGATTCAGTCGCCCCACTTCTACCTCGTAGGTTTCGAGCATGCCCCGCCGCTGCAGCAGACTGAGCGTGGAGAGGGTGCAGGCAGAGACGTTCATCAGCTCTTCGCGAGTGACCTCGGTAATAGCGCTCCTGAACTCCTGAACTCCTGAACTCCTCGAAAAGTCATACTCGTCCCATCTGGAAAGAGTGAGATAGGCAATGAAGGCCTCCTGCTGCTTAGGCGAGCGGGCCAGCATGTTCAGGGCCACATGGAGGGCTGCTTCGTTCTGGTAGGCGGGAGTGAGGCGTATGTAGGTCTCTGTGCGTGGCTTATAGCCATCTTCTGCCTTAAGCCCCGATGGCATGGCCGCCTTGTAGACCTCGCCGATGGGCGACATGTAATAGTCGGCTATCCACTGCCACAGCCGGTATTGAGAGGGAAGGAGAACGGGTTCCTGGTCGAGCAGCTGGCGCAACGGCTTCACCTCATAGCCTGAGGGCTGCTCTTCGTGAATGCGGGCCACGATGCCAATGTAGTTCTTGCTGCGGCCAAAGGGAACCAAGACGCGCATGCCCACCCCCACCAGCTGCTGCCATTGGGCAGGCACCGAGTAGGTGAAGAGGCCGTCGAGCGGTACGGGGAGTATGACGTCGGCATAGCTCATCAGAAGAAATAGGTGGCCGATACCTGGCAGGCAGAAGCCTTGTTGCTGCCAATGACGTCTGTGGTGCCCTGCGTAAGGTCGGTTCTTCTGAACTCGCCCGACTTTTGCAGAGCAATATTATAAGACACGCGAACCAGCACCTTGTCGAGGGCCATCGCGCCAATGCCGATGTTCATGCTCAGCTGCGTGTTCTCTGGTGCCCACCACAGCTCTAAGGGATGGCCGCTGTTGCTGCCTTTTCCCTTATCGAGATACTGGTTTTTCTTTCCTACGTTGAAGGCCATTTGCGGCCCTGCAAAGAGAAAGGCGCTGGCTATGCCGGCATAGTCGTAGAACTGCAGGCGCACATTCAGCGGCACCACGACCGTCTGCATTTTGATGGTATTGTCGTTACCACCATATTCGGCCATTCGGAAATCGTAGAATGCCGACACGTCGAAACCAAGCAACGAGCTTTTCGACAAACGAACCACGGCAGTAGGACCAACGAAGAAGCCTGCCTTGTTTGACATGATGCCCTTGACGGCCTCGTTGTCGTATGTAAGGTGAGTAATATTCAAACCGCCAGTAAGCCCCACTTTCAACTGGGCCATGGCAGGAGAAACCAACAGAAAAGCCGCCATTACGGAGGCAAATAATCCTTTCTTCATGTGAGCTAATTATTTTTTTCGGCTGCAAAGTTAAACAAAAAAAAGCAGATACCCATCAAGAGTATCTGCTTTTTTTCTTTTTTATGGAATGTTTTTAGAAAATATAGGCAATAGAAACCTGCCAACAGTTAGCTTTGGTCTCGGTCATGCCAAGAACCTCGCCAGCGGCAGCAGTAATGGCACTCGAAGCCTGGGTAGTAGCATCGGCCACACTATTGATGTCGCCCGTCTTGCCCATAGCAATGTTATAGTTGATCTTTGCCTGCAGATGGCCCAGCACCGTTGCGCCGATACCAAGGTTAAGACTCAAGTTAGAGTCTTTCAGCTTCCACTCCTTGACAACATCTTGAGCACCCTTCCAGCTGGTGGCCCCACCGACGTTGAAGCCAAACTGAGGACCGACAAAGGCAAAGACGTTGGCAATGCTGCCAAGACCTATGCCATAGCGAACATTGAGGGGCACCTGGATAGACTGCGACTTGAAGGTCTCACCCTCACTCTCGCCAGAGCGCTGGTCGTAGAGAGCCGAAACATCGACGCCGAGACCGACGATGGGCAGCGTGAAATTGACCGTCGGGCCAATGAAGAAGCCTGCCTTGTTTTTCATCGACTCCTCGACAGCCTGCACAACACCGCTGGCACTGGTAACATTAGTAGCCGTGCTCAAGGACATGTTCGTCACATTGAGACCACCCATGACACCAAACTTTACCTGAGCCTGCGAGGGAACGGCCATCAGCATGAAGGCCATTACCATAGAAGTAAACATTTTTTTCATAACGCGTTATAATTTAGATGGTTAATAAAATAAAGATTCAACGATCCTTAATGTCTCTGCCGCCTTACGCTCACCTTGCTGCCAGAGCTGCCCGACGAACGGCTCTTCGTGGTCTTCGTCTTCGTGGCTTTCTCAGCCTTTGCATTTTTCGCCATGATTTTCTTGGCGGCTTTGGGATCGATAGAGGCAATGCTGTCGAGGGAATCGCGCTTCAGCTTGTCGCCGAAGATATTGTTGCGGAAAGCCTCTAACTCGGCCTCAATGCGTTTCTGCTCAGCCGACAGCTTGGTAGAGTCATTGCCGGCAATCTGCGCCAGCGTCTTGCCAAGCATATTGTTGGTCTTATAGATCTTGCCCTTATACTTGTTGAGGGTGAAATAGTCGTCAAGGCTCATCATGGCCGCATTGTTCTTGTCGCTCGTCATCACCTGCTGACGGCTCAAGAACGGTTCCACCTCACTGTATTTCACCCAGAACAGCGGATACTTGGCCGACTCGCCGCCAAAGTCGTCCTCACGAAGCATGACGGGACAGAGGGCCAGCACCTTGATATGGAAGCAAGAGTTGGCCTGGTCGTAATAGGCACTCTCCTTTAGGTAGTAGGTCTTCACCTCGGCCGAAGGTATGTCGCTGTTGTCCACCTTCAGCTTGCCGTCCTTCTCTTCATAGAAGATGTGATAGTTGTCAAGCACGGTCTTCATGTCGACCTTGGCCGATGCCTCTAATACCTCGTTGCCATCGAGCCGGTACTCGTAGACGGGGATATAGTTGTTGAGGGCGAGCTTGAAGATATAGGTGAACAGGTTCATCTGCTTGCCCACTGGCTCGGCGGGCGAATAGAGGCCTGAGTTGGCTTCTTCGTTCAGGTCGACCTCGCGGTAGATGTCGCGGCGCCACACCACGTCTTCGGGCATGTCGAGTGCCGTGGGATACATGATTCGCATGCGCTCCGTCATGCCTTGCTGGCCACCGGCTTGGTTTTGTTTCGCCGTGGCCTGCGCCTGCTGTGTGCGGCTCTTCTTAGGCTGGGCCGACACAGTGAAGAGTGAAGAGTGAAGAGCGAAGAATGCCATTAACATCCATACTTTCCACCATCCGTCAACCCCCTTACAATTTATTCTTTTTGCATTCATATCTTTTTCGGTCTTGTTATTTATGCGGTAGCAATTCTTCACTTGACAATGATTTCCATCGAGGTAGGCAAGGTGCGCTCAATGCCGTCGGGGCCGATAGCCTTCACCCTGGAGATGTAGAAGCGGCGGTTACGTGCCAGTTTGCGGAACGTGTCTTTCTGTCGGGCGGAGAATTTGTCGTTCTCGCCCACCATAGGCACGGCATTGCCCATATTGTCGTAGAACACGGTCTCGAACGAAAGGACGCGGAAGCCAATGTCGAGAATACCATCGTCGATAGCGGCACCGATGCCGTCGATCTCCATAAGCGACTGCTTGGCCAGGCCACCACCCTTGAAGCGAGTGGGATTACCCTTCTCGTCCTTCAGCGCGATGAACGGTGTGGGGTCAGGCAACTTGCGCACACGGAAAGTGAACTGTCCCATCTGCTGTGGCCGTCCGGTATTGGTCGAGGTGACGGTAATCACGGCATCCTGCCCAATCTTCGAAGGCTTGGCAATGTAGCGCCCCAAGCCATTTGGCGTGAGCGTACCGTTGGTCATCGTGGCCTGAATCTTGTTGAGGGGCACACCTGGCACCGAGACGCTGATGGGGTTGGAATAGCCGGCATAGAGCATGTTCATGAGGTCGGCCGAGACGGTAGCGCTGGGATCGACGACGGTGTATTTCTGCTCAAAGTCACGGCGCAGACGGTCGCCATTGCCATTGACGGTCTCAATATAGCCCTTGAGCGAGAAGTCGCCCGTCGAGGTGCATACACGCTCATAGAGATTGTCTTTCAGGTCCATCTTCTGTCCTCCGATATAGATGTCGGGCACCTGTGTCGTATCTACGGCAGCCATGACGATATGGGCCGAGAACTTGTCGCCCCGCACAATGGTCTGCGAATTGGGAATGACAAAGGCGTTGAGCGAGTTGACTCGGATATCCTTCACGTCGATGTTCTGCACCAGCGTGTGAAGCACCTCGCCCTCGGCATAGCGCACATCGTTCTGTAGCTTCGACAAGAGCGTGACGGCGGCAGCTGCCGGCATAGCCTCGAACATGTGTTCCTGCCAGTTCTTTCCTAATGAGGCAGGCGTGTTAGCCACCTCAGTGGTCAGGTTGCTGGCAATGATTTTCTGCTGTGCCGTATCAGGAACCATCTTCACCATGCGTTCGCGGAAGCTGTCGATGGCCTGTCGCAACTCTTCGCCACGTCCTCGACCGGGTGCAAGCATCACCTGATTGGCCGCCTCGAGGTCTTCCTTGCCAATGATGTTCGAGGGGTCGCCATCCTTTCCGTCAGCCTCAATGGCAATGGCCAGCTTCAGCTCCTGCGCGAAGTCAAAGAGCGAATCGCTCATGTGCTTCACGAGCTGGGCCTTGTCGTACCACTCCTTCACTTTCTGCGGATTAGCTTTCATCTGCTGCTCAAAGTCGTCGTAGATGGCCATATTCTCCTTCGTCGAGTTTGCCGTGGTGCGGTTCAGGCTTTTCTCCACGATGTCGAAGCCGTTGAGCACCTCGTTCGAGACATTCAGCGCCAACATCGCCATGAGCACCACATACATGAGGTTGATCATCTTCTGGCGAGGAGATACGGGTCTTTTCTTGATTGCCATTTTTATTTTCTTATTGTTCTCGCCTAATGCGCGGCGGTAGCAAATTATTCACTTTTTACTCTTCACTTTTCACCACTTTCGGCATATTCGTGGTCATGGCCTCGATCATGCGGGCGTAAATAGCATTCAGCTCGGCAATCTGTCCGGCCATCCGGGTTGTCTGGTCGTTAATCTCGTCGATGGTGCTAATCTGCCTGCTGGCTCCCTTGAGCTGCATTTCGTAGACCTTGCAGATGCCCGTCAGCGTACGGTTCAGATTCTCCATCTCCTCTGAGTCGCGGGTCAGGCGCTCACTCTGCTCCGAGACCTTCTGCAGCGTCTCGGTGAGTTTCTTCAGCTGCTCCACATAGCCAGCGGTAGCCTCTTCCATTTCCTCGGCATCAATCTCAGGCAGTTCGGGCGTAGGTGCTCCACCACCAATGATTGTTCCGCCGCCAATGACCGTGCCGCCACCCATGACAGGCTCGCCTCCACCGACAACCGTGCCGCCACCGCCGATGACCGTTCCGCCACCGCCGATGACCGTTCCGCCACCACCGATGACCGTTGTACCGCCGGCAGTCACAGGTTCTCCATTTTCGGCAGCTCCAGTTTCGCTACCACCCAGGATGATGGTACCGCTACCGCCCATGCCACCCAGAACAGTGGTCTGGGACTGTACGGCCCCCTCAACAGCCACGTCGGCATTCTCTTCTTCCTCCATGACATGAGTAGGCAGTTCCTTGCCGTCCTCGGTCTTGTCGAAGGGACGGTCGAAACCTGCAATGAAGAACACGAACACCTCGGTGCCCATGCCGAGGAACAGCATGAAGTTGGCACCTGGCAGATGGGTCAGCTTGAACAGCGCACCAAGTATCACGATCGAAGCGCCCCAGCTATAGGCATAGTTCATGAACGTTTGTCCGGGAACGCTGTCGAGCCACTTCTGCAAACGATAGATAATATTGAATTTACTATAGGTGGTCATTTTTTCTTGTTTTTTTGCGATATAACGATATTACGCGATAACGATATAACGAGCTGGTTATTACTTTTTCTTCACCGATGCCTTGACGGGCTTTGCCTTCTCACTGGTGGTGTTGGCTAAAGAGCGCACACAGCGGAAGCCTATGTAGGAGCGAGGCTGGTTCTGGTATTCACTGCTGCGCCATGCCGAGCGGATATAGCTTTCGGGGTCTTTCCATGAGCCGCCGCGCACACTCTTCTTCTTCAGCCGGTAGGGGTCTTCAATGGCAGCGTTATACTTCAGCTGCGGATTAATGTCGTTCATGGCATCGACACCTGCCTCGGTATAGATGGTCGACGTCCACTCTGCCACATTGCCAGCCATGTCGTACAGCCCGTTGGTGTTGGCAGCATAGATACCCGTCTTACTCGTTATCAGGTTGCCATCCTTGGTATAGTTGCCGTTGTCGGGCTTGAAATTGGCAAAGAAGCATCCCTTGCCGCTTGCCACATCCTCGTTGTCCCAGGGAAACTCGTTCTGATCCTTGCCTCGTGCGGCATACTCCCATTCGGCCTCGGTAGGCAGACGGTAGCGCTGCACGTAGCGGGCTGCCGGGCCAAGGCCTTTCAGCAGGAAATCGGTACGCCAGGCGCAGAAGGCGTTGGCCTGCTCCCAGGTCACGCCGACACAAGGATAATCGTTGTAGGCAGGATTCGAGAAGTAGTTACGCATGTAGACCTCATTCTCGGCGTTGGGGAAATCGTTCACCCAGCAAGTGGTGTCGGGATAGATATTGACGATGTATGTGTTCAGGAAGTCCCAGGGTCCTGACAGCGGCCGGTTGATGGTCTGCCGCACGATGCGCCCTTCGTCGTCGATGTAGGCGGTGTCCTTGGAAATCATCACCTGTTCCTCGGCATTCGACGCAACATCCGTATTCAGGTTGCGCTCAGAAGGATTCAGGCGGTTGCGGCGCTTGGCTGCCTCTACATAGTCATAGAACTCATAGCGATAGTTCATCTGACTGCAATCGAGCATTTTCTCGCCCGTCACAGGATTGGTGACATAGACGCTCTCCAGGGCCCGCAGCTCGTCTTCGTTGGGCTTCTTGGGCAGCGACTTCTTCCAGTTCAGATGTGGCTTCACGGGGTCGCCGTTCTTGTCTTCCTCAATCTTATAGCTCTCATCGCCGCCATAGTTCGGATCGGCCATACGCTCACGGATAATGGAGTCACGGACGTAGAACACGAACTGCCGATACTCCGAGTTGGTAATCTCCGTGTCGTCCATCCAGAAGCCATCGACCGAAATGTCCCTGACGGGTGTCTGTCGGCCCCAGAGCGAATCGGGAGCCTCCAAGCCCATGCGCAGATGGCCTCGCTTAATCATAACCATGCCAAAGGGAGCTGGCTCGGAGAATGCCTTGCCCCCCGAACCAGTGAGTTCGCCTCCTGTTGCTGTAGCCGACTTACCGCCAAAGCAGCCTGTCAGTAATAGTAAAAAGGTAAAAAGGCAAAGGGACATGACAACCCTTATCACGCCGTTTCCTGTTTTACTCTTCGCGTCTTGTCTCATATATACTTATATAGTTAATTTTCATTATCGATGCTCTCAGAGCAACCTTACCGACTGATGCTTGTTGCGCCCTTTCTTGAATAGGTTCAAGTCGGTCTGATAGCCTATCACCAGCTCGTGCGACCCGTTTTTCAGGCTGATGCCGTTGGTATAGACTTCATAGCTGTAGCCAAGGCTCACCCCGTGGAAGTCGCCGCCCAGATAGACTGTGAAGGAGTTGGTAGGACTGTAGCCCGCACCCACATACATGACTTTTTTCTCATGCGAATACTTCAGTATCGCCGTGAGATCGGCCCTGTAGCTCACGCCATCTGTACGGCCAAGCACCGTCGGCTGTATTGTTAAGAACGGATTTTTCAGCTGAATATTGCCTCCAGCCATGAAATAATATGAACGGGCTATCTCCAGTTCGTTGGTTTCGCCCAGCTCCACGGTGGGGGCAAGGACATGCTGCACGGATGCGCCCGCGAACCATTTCTTATGTTTATAGTAGAGACCGAAGCCCAAGTCGAAGCCCGATCCCGTAAGCTCTGACGTGGCAAAGGCTGGGTCGCCGCTCTCTTCCAAATCGAGCTTCGAGCCGTTGAAGCTCTCGCTGATCATGGCACCTTGGACTCCAATGCCAAGCTGACCGCCAAACATCTTGATTTTCAGGGCATATTGCAGGGCAAAGCTGTTGTGGGCAAAGAGTCCTATCTGGTCGTTCACGAACTTGGCCCCCACCCCATGATAGGTTCCCAGGAAATAGAAAGGCATGTCGGCCGCAGTAATCATGGTGCGGGGATTGTTTTCGAAGCCCACCATCGACATGTTATAGGCACCGACGATGTTCACCTTGTCCTGTTTGCCCACTGCGGCAGGGTTATAGGCCGTTTCCATCGTCCAGTAATGACTGAACGACGGATCGTATTGTGCCTTCGTCTCACATAGAGTCAGCATGCAGAGGGTCAATATTGTATAGCTTCGCCTTGACACGTATATTATAACGCTCTACACGGCATTTTTATTGTAATAATCAGCATTTTTCCATTCAAAAAACAAAAATCACGAAGAAAATGGTGCCGATACTTGCATGTTCCGTTTTATTTTTGTAAGTTTGCAGCCAAAAAAGGAGAACCATGTTTGGACTTGGTATGCAAGAGGTACTTGTTATAGCCCTCATCGTGTTGCTGCTTTTTGGCGGCAAGAAAATTCCCGAGCTGATGCGAGGCTTGGGCAAGGGTGTGAAAAGCTTCAAGGAGGGTATGAAAGAAATCGACGAGGAGCCGAAGGAAGAGAAAGCGCATGAGTGAGCCACTCACATTCTGGGACCATCTCGACGAGTTGCGCTCCTGCATCATACGCTCGCTGGTGGTTGTCGTGATGGCAGGTGTGGTGGCATTCTGCCTGAAAGACGGGCTGTTTGCCATTGTCTTGGCGCCTCGTTCAAGCGATTTCGTCACCTACAGGCTCCTGGGCATCGACGAGACGTTTGCCATTCACTTGATGAATACCGGACTGACGGAGCAGTTCATGACCCACATCCGGGTGGCGCTCTATGCCGGACTGCTCTTTGCCTCGCCCTATGTGCTCTACCAGCTGTTCCGCTTCGTGTCGCCTGGTCTTTACAGAAACGAGCGGCAGGCGGCTACATGGATAGTGACATCGGCCTATGCCATGTTCATCACAGGAACGTTAACAAACTACTTCCTCATTTTCCCGTTAACCGTCAGGTTCTTAGGAACTTACCAAGTGAGCGAAGAGGTAGCAAACATGCTGACGCTGCAGTCGTATACCGACACGTTGATAGGCATGAGCTTTACGATGGGGGCGGTCTTCGAACTGCCTGTGGTCTGTGCTATTCTGGGAAAGATGGGGTTCGTCAGCGGACGGCTGATGTCTGCCTATCGCAGGCATGCCGTGGTGGCCATTCTCATCGTCTCGGCCATCATCACCCCAACCACCGATGCCTTTACGCTCTTTGTCGTCGCCCTGCCTATATGGCTTCTCTACGAGGTGAGCATCGGAATCGTGAAAATCATCAATTCGTAAAATCGCAAAATCGACAAATCGCAAAATCGAAATATCGCCAAAATCGACAAATCGCAAAATCGAAATATCGACAAATCGCAAAATCATCAAAGATGTTAAGAACAACAAGAATCCTACTGGCAACCCTGTTTTTTGCAGGTATCACGCTGCTGTTTTTAGACTTTACAGGCGTCCTTCACCACTGGTTGGGCTGGCTTGCCAAGGTGCAAGCCCTGGAGGCCGTGCTGGCACTCAATGTTGTGGTCATCGTAGCCCTGGTGGCACTGACGCTCGTCTTTGGGCGCATCTACTGCTCGGTCATCTGTCCGCTTGGCGTCATGCAGGACATCTTCGGGTGGTTCGGGAAGAAGGCCAAGAAGAATCGCTATTCCTTCTCGAAGGAGAAGAAATGGCTGCGCTATTCTATGCTGGGCATCTTTCTGGTTGCACTGGTGGCCCACATCGGCCTTCTGGCCCAGCTGCTGGCCCCCTACTCTGCCTTCGGCCGCATCATGACGATGATTTTCCAGCCACTCTGGAAGATGGGCAACAACCTGCTGGCCTCTGTGGCCGAGTCGATGGACAGCTATGCTTTCTACACGGTCGACGTGTGGATGAAGTCACTGCCCGTGCTGATTGTCGCCGGCGTGACGCTCATATTACTGTTTGTCCTGGCCTGGCGCAACGGCCGCACTTACTGCAATACCGTCTGTCCCGTAGGCACGGCACTTTCGTTCCTGGCCCGTTTCTCCTTCCTGAAAGTCAACTTCGACAAGGAGAAGTGCCGCAACTGTTCGCTCTGCTCGAAGAACTGCAAGGCCGCCTGCATCGACTATAAGAACCACACGGTCGACTACAGCCGCTGCGTGGCATGCGGCGACTGTCTGAAAAGCTGCAAGTTCGGGGCACTGAAATACGACCATCAGCTGCTGCACGAGAAGCGCGAAAAAGACGTTGATAGCAGCAAGCGCTCCTTCCTCCTTGCCTCGGCACTGGCCACCACAGCCGCCATGGCCGAGGAAGCCAAGAAAGTGGACGGCGGCTTTGCCGATCTTGCCGACAAGGTGGCTCCTGAACGCCAGACACCGCTCACGCCGCCCGGCTCGCTTTCGCAAAGGAACTTCACGGTTCATTGCACGGGGTGCCAGCTCTGTGTCAGCGAGTGTCCCAACGGGGTGCTGCGCCCCTCGTCAGACCTCATGCACTTCATGACGCCTACCATGAGCTACGAGCACGGTTTCTGCCGACCTGAGTGTACGCGCTGTTCCGACGTGTGCCCTGCCGGAGCCATCAGGCCTCTCGACGACATCGAGAAATCGAGCATACAGATTGGTCATGCCGTCTGGATCAAGAAGAACTGCATACCCGTGAGCGACGGCGTGGAGTGTGGCAACTGTGCCCGCCACTGTCCCACGGGAGCCATTGAGATGGTTGCCCTCAACGAAGAAGACGACGAGTCGCCTTGGGTGCCTGCCGTCAACGAGAATGCCTGCATAGGCTGCGGAGCCTGCGAATATGTCTGTCCGGCCCGCCCGTTCTCGGCCATCTATGTGGAAGGGCATGAGGTACACAAGAAAATATAAGCATTATGGAGAAGAAAGATATTTCCCGCCGATCCTTCCTGAAACTTTTCGGGGCAGGAACCGTAGCCACAGCTGCCGTGGCCTGTACAGGCAGCAGCAAGGAAGCCAAGCAGGCGGCCGACGAATACAGACAGCAGGTAGAGCCACCCATCGGGAAAATGACCTATCGCACGAACCTGAAGGGCGAGAAGGTGTCGCTGTTGGGCTACGGCATGATGCGCCTGCCTACGAAGGCCGACGACCCGAACGAATACGACCAGGAGATGATCAACCGGCAGGTTGACTATGCCATCGAGCACGGCATGAACTACTTCGACACGTCGCCTGCCTACTGCCGGGGCTTGTCCGAGCGTTGCACGGGCATCGCCCTCAGCCGCCACAAGCGCAGCGAATATTTCGTGGCCACGAAACTCTCAAACTTCGACCCGCGAAGCCAGAGCCGCGAAGCCTCCATCGCCATGTACCGCAACTCGATGAAGGAGCTGCAGGTAGACTATATCGACTACTACCTGCTCCACGCCATCGGCGGTGGCGGCATGGACAACCTGCACCAGCGCTATCTCGACAACGGCATGCTCGACTTCCTCATGAAGGAGCGCGAGGCAGGACGCATACGCAACCTGGGCTTCTCCTATCACGGCGACATCGAGGTGTTCGACTACCTGCTGCAGCATCATGACGAGTACAAGTGGGACTTCGTGCAGATAGAGCTGAACTACCTCGACTGGGACTTTGCCAACGAGATCAACAAGAGCAACACCGATGCCCGCTACCTCTATGCCGAACTTCAGAAGCGGGGCATCCCCGCCGTCATCATGGAGCCGCTGTTAGGCGGTAGGCTGGCCAACCTGCCACAGTATCTCGTGAACGAACTGAAGCAGCGCGACCCTGAACGCTCGGTAGCCTCATGGGCCTTCCGCTATGCCGGCACGCCACAGGGAGTGCTCACCGTGCTCAGTGGCATGACCTATATGGAGCACCTGAAGGATAATCTTCTGACATACTGCCCTTTACAGCCACTATCTGAAGAAGAAATGGAATACCTTCACACCGATATTGCCAACAAGATATTCGGCCTGGAGAACATACCCTGCAACGACTGCAAGTACTGCATGCCCTGCCCCTACGGCGTCGACATTCCCGGCATCTTCGTTCATTACAACAAGTGCAAGAACGAGGGCATACTGCCCCGCGAGGTAGGCGATGCCGACTACCGCAAGCATCGTCGGCAGTTCCTCATCAGCCTCGACCGCTCGGTAGAGCGGCAGCGGCAGGCCGACCACTGCATAGGCTGCGGCCAGTGTGTGCCTCACTGCCCACAGGGAATACGCATACCCAGAGAGCTGCAGAAGCTCGACAAGCTGATAGAACAACTGAAACAACAGTCTGACACATTCTGAACTCTGAACTCTGAACCATGAACTATAATTGAAAATGGCATTAGGAAAATGGATTGGCGGCATCCTCGGATGGGTGGTCACAGGAGGAAGCCCGTTAGGAATAATTGCCGGATTTTTTATCGGCAAGCTGTTTGACAGCGACGAAGCAACGACCACCTTCGGCAATGGCATCTATAGCGAACAAGACACGCTGACCGGCAACCGCAACAGCTTCCTGTTCTCACTGCTCGTGATGGCATCCTACATCATCAAGGCCGACGGCAAGATCATGCACTCGGAAATGGAGCTGGTGCGACAGTGGCTGCGACAGAACTTCGGCGAGCAGGCGGTGCAGCAGGGCGACCAGATACTGCGCCGACTCTTCGAGGAGTCGAAACAGCGCGGCGAAGACAACTATAGGGAGCTCATACGCCAGAGCTGCGGACAGATAGCCCAGAACATGGACCACAGCGAACGCCTGCAGCTGCTCAGCTTCCTCGTGATGATTGCCCAGGCCGACGGCCACGTAGACACTACGGAGGTCGTTGCCCTGAAGGAGGTGGCACAGTGGATGAGGGTCGACCCCCGAGAAATCGACGCCCTGCTCCACATGGAGGGCGACACGCTCGACGATGCCTACCAGGTGCTGGGCGTAAGCCCCGATGCCACCGACGACGAGCTGCGCCGTGCCTACCGCCGCCTGGCCCTTGAGCACCACCCCGACCGCGTGGCCAAGCTCGGCGACGACGTGCGCAAGGCCGCCGAGAAGAAATTCCAGGAGATCAACGCCGCCAAGGAGCGCATCTGGAAAGCAAGAGGGCTATAGCGGTTCCGTGCGGCGAGGTTTACCCTCGCCGATATATAATAGTCATAAAAAGAAAGAAAAAAAGGTGATTGAAAAGCATATTGTCTTAGAAGACATCGACCCCGTGACGTTCTACGGTGTCGGAAACAGCCACCTGCAGATGATGCGGGCGCTGTTTCCGAAGCTTCGCATCGTGGCCCGCGACAACGTCATACGAGTGCTGGGCGACGAGGAACAGATGGCCGCCTTCGAGGAAGGGGCAGAGAAAATGCGACAGCACGTACTGAAATTCAACTCGCTGAGCGATGAGGACATTTTGGACATTCTCAAAGGCAAGCGCACAAAGGACGAAGTGCCCGAAGGGGTGGTCGTCTACAGCATGGCGGGACGCCCCATCAAGGCCCGTACCGAGAACCAGCAGCGGCTCATCGATGCCTATAACAAGTGCGATATGGTCTTTGCCGTAGGGCCTGCAGGAACGGGTAAGACATACCTTAGTATCGCACTGGCTGTCAAGGCGTTAAAAGAGAAGACGGCCAAGAAGATTATCCTCTCGCGACCGGCCGTCGAGGCTGGCGAGAAATTAGGGTTCCTGCCCGGCGATATGAAGGAGAAAATCGACCCCTACCTGCAGCCGCTCTACGATGCCTTGGAGGACATGCTGCCCCAGGCCAAGCTACAGGAAATGATGGAAAAACACGTCATTCAGATTGCACCGCTTGCCTTCATGCGAGGACGCACACTGAGCGATGCCGTGGTCATACTCGACGAGGCACAGAACACCACCCCCGCCCAGCTGCGCATGTTCCTCACCCGAATGGGCTGGAACACGAAGATGATCATCACCGGCGACATGACGCAGATCGACCTGCCACACTCGCAGAAGAGCGGACTCATCGAGGCACTCCACATACTGAACGGAACAGAGGGCATCGGAGTGGTCAACCTGACCCAGAAAGACATCGTCCGCCACAAGCTCGTCACCCGAATCGTCAATGCCTACGAGGCCCACGACCGGGCAATGTCCGATAATTCCGCAAACAATTGAATATCAATACGTTACGAAACACACCCGAATTACCTCGCACTTCAGCATGAATTGCGGCATAATTCAGCATGAATTGCGGCGTGATTCAGCATGAATTGCGAGGTAATTCAACTAACTTCCCCCACGTCATCATCATGATATGGGGGCTATTCTTGCTCTATATCAAGAAAAATCAAGAAAAATTAACCAAAACGAACAAAAAACATGTCTAAAATTTCGTTATTTGTAATATTTTTTGTAACTTTGCACATTAAATAATGTATAAAATACAAAAAGTGTGAAACGAAACGGACATCATAGACTGCCACTACTCTTCCTATTCTGGATGTTACAGAATACGATTGTCTTTTCTCAGCAAGTAGCCCTGCGCAACAACTTGCTCTATGATGCCACGCTCACCCCCAACCTCGGTATCGAGCTGTCGCTCTCTCCCAAATGGTCGTTAGGAGCCAATGCCGGCCTCAATCTCTGGGACATCGACGAGGAGAAGAACAAGAAGTGGCGCCATCTCATGGTGTCGCCCTTCCTGCGCCACTACAACACCACCCTGTTCCAGCGCTCGTTCTGGAGCATCCACACCGTCTACAGCCACTATAACGTGGGGGCCGTCACCTTCCCCTTCGGCATCTACCCCGAAGTGAAGAACCGCCGTCTGCAGGGCGACCTTGTCGGCATCGGCGGCAGCTACGGCTACAACTGGCGGCTCTCGCAGCACTGGCACTTCGAGGTAGAGCTGGGCCTCGCCGCCGCCTATACCTGGTATAAGGAGTTCGACTGTCCCCATTGCGGCACCTACTACGGTCCCAACAACAAGCCCTTCCTGCTGCCCAAGTTAGGACTGAACCTGGTATGGGTGCCGAGCCGCAGGAAGACGCTCGACATACCACGGCTCGAAGGACTGCCCGTCGTTGCCGACGACGAGCCGATACAGCCCATCATCCTGATTCTCCGCAACACGGCCGAGAACACCGGCATGGCCGGACGACTGCAGCAGACGAACCCCGTGCTGGCACATATCTCACAGTACCGGCCCTACGACCGCACCCGCATCCTGAGAAAGGAGAAGGACGCGCTCTACGTTCACTACCCCTTGGGCAAGCACATCCTGCACCACGACTTCCGCGGCAACGGCGAGACCCTCGACCGCATCGTCGACATCACCCGGCAGATCATGGCCGACTCTACCAGCGACGTGCGAATCATACAGCTCATAGGCCTCGCCTCGATCGAGGGTGCCGTGGGCAACAACGAGAAGCTCGCCACCAACCGTGCCATCGCCCTGAAGGAATACCTGCAGCGACAGGTGGCCACGCCCGACTCGCTCTATGAGGTAATCGGCGGCGGAGAGGCCTGGGCCGAGTTCCGCGACCAGCTGATGGAGCTTTACAACAACGGCGGTGCCGGCGACAAGGAGAAAGGCATACCCGACATCGACCCACGCGAGCTGAGCGAAGCCATCGACATCATCGACAACGAGCCAGATGCCGACCAGCGCGAACGCCGCCTGCGCAAGATGAAGGGAGGCCGGCCCTGGCAGTATTTCAAGCGCTACGTGCTGGCCGACCAGCGTAACTCGGGCTACATACGCATCTACTACGACTACGTGCCCGACACCGATGCCGCCATCATCAACGAGGCCAGCGACCTGCTGCGCACCGAATGCGACGACTGCCACCGCAAGGCCCTCGCCATGCTGCTGAAGGTGCGCCACGACAAGCGGGCACAGAACGCCCTCGGCGTGGCCTACTACCTCTGCGGCCGCCACGAAGAGGCCATCGAGTGCTTCCGCCAAGCCGCCGAGAACGGCAGTGCCGACGCCCGCGACAACCTGATGAAGATTGAAAAAATGAAAAAGTAAAAAACTCGAAACGTCGAAACGTCGAAATCTCGAAATCTCGAAACGTCGAAATCTCGAAAACCCGAAATAAAAAAAATAAAGAATTAACAATTAATAAACAAAGCTTTGTAAAGATTATGAAAAAGAAAAAGTTTTTATTAGCCCTGATGGGAGCGATAGCACTCACAGGAGCAGTGGGACTCACAGGCTGCACAGACAAAGATGAACTGGCTGCCGACGTGAACCCTGGCTACAACGCACAAACGGGAGAGGTGACAACCGATTTCGTCTTCAATGTGTCGAGGGCTGTGTCATCAACCACACGTATGACCGCTGCAAACACGCAGGCCGACCTCGGCCAGACGTTCCGAGGTATTGAAGATGCCTACCTGATGTCAGTGAAACTTGGAACGGCAAACGACGGTAACGTTGTGACAAAGACTTCAGACTACTCTACAACAACAGGCGAGGGAGAGGGAGCTACCACTACCTACAATAGCAAACTGTTCAACATGGGCAACATCTTGAGTTCGGGGGACATAGCCCAAACTGCTACTGAGACAAGTATCACCGGTACTTCACACCGAATCATCGAACTTTCGCTCCCCACGGAAAGCAACGCCCTTCTGTTCTGGGGCAAAGCAGTAAAGTCGACTGCAGACGGTGCCGACCACGAACAGGGAAAAATCACTATGAATATACCTGAAGACATGAACCTCGACAATGTCTCGTTCAGACTTAACCGCGTCGTTCCCAATGACGAAGACGAACCCACAAACGCCTTCCGTCGCGCTGCCTTCCTCCAGTATGAGGAAATGATGGCCGCTGTCATGACAATTATTATACGTTCGGAGGCCACGTGGACGGAAGGCGAAGTGACGAAGAAGTTAGCATGGGTTGACTATGTTGAAGAAGTCACTGAAAGCGGAACAACCAAGTTGCAACAAAAGGAGAAAGACCCCGGATGTCCGCTGACCCCACAGCACAACATGAGTATGCTGGGCGAAATCCTGGCAGATGCCTATTGTACTTTCAATACCATTTATGCTAATGAACTACGTGCAGGATCGGGATCGGCCATTGCACACATGGTAAACGACCTGTATACCGTTATAAATAAAGTCGCGGGAGCAACCCCTCTAAACGATGAAGAGACAAATGCTGTCAAGGTTGCGACGGCCATTAAGAACAACATTGACGAGTTCTTTAGCAACGGCAGTTGGAAAGCGCCCAATACCATCAAAGAAAAATGTGGCATCGCGGTTGCTAATCTGAACCTTATTCAAACATCTGGTACGGAAGCAACAGCAACAGGAAAATACGCCATCCAGAAATTCCCGGAGTACTTCCATCTACCTGATGGTGCCACCATCCTGCAATTTGTAAAGGATACCTATACGGCAGAAGAAGCAGCAGCATATAATGCCACATTAGAAGGTGCCCTCAATGCTACAGATCCACTGACCGCCGACAACGCTACAGCTTATAACACCGCTATGTCAGCATCAAAGTCAGAGGGCGATGTACTATCAACAACTGAAGCCACAGACTATAATGCAACCTTAACAGGTAAAGTGGCTGAAGGTGACAACAAGAAGAACGACAGAGGCAGCAACATCTACAAGTACCAGTATATGGGTAGTGTGCCTACATACGCCATGGGTGGAGCAGCCACATCAGGCTCGTCGGGCAGCGCATCTTTCGATCCAAGGAACTATATGTATCCTCCTGAACTTTGCTACTTTGGCAACAGCCCCATCCGTGTGTCGAACGACACACATATTGCATCCGACTATCCTGATGGCCCACAATCCTGGACAACTGCATCAAGCTGGACATCAGGTACTATTGCCGGAACTACAGGATGGGTGACACCAGGCCATGTTCTTTCCACCACCCGCAGCGTAGCCATGAGAGACAACATCAACTATGGCACAGCCCTGCTCGAAACTACCATTAAGTATGGAACCGATAAGCTTGAGGACAATAATCAGGCCATTCAGCTAAGAAACACCGGAGCCAACGAAGATAATAATATTATTAACGTAAGTGCAGGAGCAAACCTCTTTAGCCTGACGGGCATCCTCGTCGGTGGGCAACACCCCATCGTGGGATGGAACTATCTGCCTGTAATTTCGACTACAGAAGGAGCAGTTAATTATGGAGCTATGGTCTATGACCGACTGGGGACAAATGCGAAAGCAATACCTCAGGCAGATGCCTCAACGGAAACCACTCCTTCAGCAGGCGGTAGTGCGACAGGTTCGGTCTACACATTGGTATGGGACAACTGGGAGGAAGCCAACAAAGACAAGGATCAGCGAGTGGTCTACCTCGCGCTTGAATTCTTGAACAATTCAGGCAAAGACTTCTGGGGACAGAACAACCTGATTCGCAATGGAGAGAAATTCTACCTCACGGCCAAGTTGGATCCAAATGCTGCGGTAACAGATGTAAAGCCCACAGGAGATGCAGCAACAGCAGAAGCTCTGGCTACTTATTACTCAAAAGGCATTACATGGCCAACGGATAACTATGCCCTGCCTCCCTACAACACAGACGGCAGTACTATCAAGCAGCGCCGTGTCTTTATTCAGGACTATAAGACTGTGGCAAACCTGAAATTCAACGCGACTTCGCTGCAGCATGCACTCGTGGCTATGCCTGACCTACGCTCCGCACAGATTTCTCTGGGTCTTAGCGTTGATTTGAGCTGGTCGAAAGGTCTTACCTTCAATGATGTCGTCCTCGGAGAAGAATAATTCCTCTCTTTTGGAGAGATGCACCCTCTCTCTGTAGGGGTGCATCCCTCCATATATAATAAAATGTTCGCGCACGTGTGCGCAAATAGTTCTTTGAAACACTGACTCTTAGACCTGAACGATGCCCAAGCCCCATAACCCGACGGAACACCGCATGACGCGGCGCAGCATGAGGAACGACTACTCGCTGCCCGGCATGTATCACGTGACGGTGCGGGTGCCCGACGATACAGGGCATCCGTTTGGCCGCGTGGTGGGCAATGCCAGCCTGCCCGACGGCACCGAGGGCGCACCGCATGTGGAGCTGAGCGCCATAGGGCGCATGGTGGAGCAGGAGCTGCTGAACAGCATCACGGCCCACTACTCGATGGTTCAGGTGCAGGACCATGTGGTCATGCCCGAGCATCTTCACTTCATCATTGAGGTGCATGCCCCGCTCATTAGCACACAAGGGCGCAAGGCGCATTTAGGCCAAGTGATTGCCGGCTTCAAGAAGGGCTGCAACCGCCGCTTCTGGGCCATGACTGGCCAAGGCACCGGCAACGACAGCCCCGCCAGCGGCAGCAACGGCGACAGCACCCGGCGGGGCAAACCCGCCGGCACGAACGGCACGGTTCCGTGCCCTGCGGTTTCCCCGCAGGGACAAAAGATGCCACCGCAGGAAGAGAACACGCCCCGAAAGGTGCCATCAAGGGGAAGCAGCGGTCGCCCTGCCCTCTTCGCCCCCGGCTATGTCGACGTGATGCCGCTACGCAGCGGACAGCTGCAGACGCAGCGCCTCTATATCCGCAATAACCCTCGCAACCGACTGCTCCGCAGTATTCACCGCGACGTGCTACACACCCAGCGCGGAGGCATCGATACAGCGCTCACCGTAAAAGCCCTGATGGGCTATCTGCAACGGGAATGCCCAGCCAAACTGCTGACACCAGAAATCACTGCCAAAATAACAGCACAGCTACTGACGCAACCACAGCCCCTCAGCGTGACAACCCCTCCGGCACAGACAGCACCACAGGCAACTGTCGATGCACCCCCTACTCCCCGGACAATCATTGGCTGTGACACCTACGGCAACCGCCAACTGCTGACAAGACGGCTACTCCCCGTGGTATGCCACCATCGTGACACGGCGCTCTTTGCACAGCAGAAGGCACAATGCCTGAAAGCAGCCCGCGAGGGCGCGGTATTAGTATCGGCACGAATCGCCAAGGGCGAACAGGAGATTATCGATGCGGCACTGGCCGAAGACCTGCCGGTGGTCATCATGACAGACAACGGCATGCCCGACCTCTATCACCCCACGGAGAACCGGCTCGCCCAATGCCTTGCAGGCAAGCTGCTGATGGTGACACCATGGCACTACCATTATCGCATTGCCGAGGAGGGCATCAGCGTGGCGATGTGCAAGACAATGAACTGCGTGGTGCAGGCACTCTGCAGGAAAAAGGATGACTGGTGGAAAGAGTTGAGGGTTGTGGGTTGAGAGTTGAGAGATAACAATTATAATAAAAGCGATGAAAAAGAGAAACGACATAAGGAAGACAACAAGACGCGACGGCAAGCAATTGTCGGCGTGGGCTTGCCGTTCCTCTTTTTCACCCCTTTCCCTTTTCACCCTTTCACTTCTTTCCCTTTTCACCCTTACACTTTTCCTCTCCTCCTGCTCAGCCATCGACGAGGACCTGAGCGACTGCGGCACCGACTACACGCTCGACTACGAACTGCAGTTGGTGACCAACCTGAACACCGAGCTGCAGACACAGCTCACCGCAAAGACCGACATCAGCGTGGCCAGTGTGCTGCGCACCCATCTGGGTAACATCTTCACCGACTATGCCCACGACGTAGACCTCTCGTTCTACGACACCCAGGGCGACTCCACACGCCTGGAGCACGACGAGCACATCATGGATGCCAGCCAGCACAGCTACACCCTCTACATACCCCGCCAGAAATACATGCACTTAGCCGTGGCCAATATCGTGAACAATCCGCTGGTAGACCTCGCACACGAGAAGAACTGCCACACGGCCATGCTGAAGCAGGAGTTCACCAACGGCACCGACACCATCTCGTCGCACACCACCGGTCTGTTCACTGCCCGCGAATCGATGGAGATGATAGAAGGCATCAACCAGACATTCAACGTACACCTCTACATAGCCAACTGTGCTGCCGCACTGACCATCGACCCGCGTGGCGAGGACGTGAGCAGCATCAAGGTCTACACCACCGGCTTTGCCACACAGTTCAACATCTGCGACAGCACCTATACGTTTGCCGAGAAAGATCCCATCGTAGAGGCCACCCCCATACACAACGACAACGACACGCTGTTGTGCTACTGCTCGGTGAACTTCCCCTCACGCGAGCCTAATAATATAAATAATGGTACACGCGTACCACTATATAATAATAAGAGTACCCGCACGGTCATTGAGACCGAGGAACCCTTTGTGTCCCAACCCGACGAGAACAGCCTGTGGGAGTATCACGTCTACGTGACGAAAGCCGACGGCAAGACGACAGAGACCAAACTGAGCATCCGCAAGCCGCTGCGCGCCGGACAGCTGATGATTCTGAAATGCTGGCTTGCCAACAACGGTGCCGTCGTGACACAAAACCCCGAAGTGGGCACGTCGGTGACGCTCGACTGGAAAGGTGGGCTGAGCATTGACTATTGAATAATTTGCAGGACAAACAGATGAAGAGGTATATTGACCATAAGACAGAACAGATAGGAGCGATGCTGACAGCGGCGTTGCTGCTATTGGCATGCCACACGGACGACACCGTGCCAGAGCTACCCACCGAGGTCAATGCCCAGCTGACCATCTCGCTGCCAAAAGGCATTGCAGGCAGGAAGAAAGCCCCCACCACCCGCATGGGAGCCGACGTGGTGCAGGAGAGCGGGTTGGAAGACGACTTCCGTGGCATCGACGACGTCCACCTGTTCTGCTTCAACAACTATCCCACCGAAAGTTCCAGCAATCTGGGCCGTGTGATAGAGATGAAGACATCGGGCGATGAGGTGATGAACGGCGTGACTAACGAGGACTACTCCCTCTGCCAGGAGATTACCATCCCCGTGGGCACCTCGCATTTCGCTTTCTATGGTCGCGCTGCCGACAACCCTCAGACCCACGAGGAGCGCATGCACTACGGCATCATTGAGACCGTGGGCTTAGACAGGAAAGACTATAACGGAAACAGCGGCATGCGCTTCCGCCCCGTTCAGATATGCCCGTCGACGGAGCCATTAGGCGGCAGCCAGCGCGGACAAGACCTGCTGGCACTGCTCAACGACCTGATGAACATCACAGTGCCGGAGCCCTACCCCAACAACACGTGGAAGACGGTGGGCAACCTCTACATGAACGAGGCCTACAAGCAGATGACCCAGCTGACGTCGATGTCGTCGTTCCACGTCCAGGCCATGCTTGGCCACATCAAGAAACTGGTCAACATGGAAGGCCCCGACGAGCAGGGCAAGCTGCTGGCCAAAGCCATCACAGAGAAGATTGAGAGCTGCTGCATAGAGCAGGAAGACCCCGACGACAACGAACAGATAGTGCTGAAAGACAATCTGCAGGGATTCCCCGACGACATTCACCTGCCCGCCGGAGCCGCCCGCATCAAATGGGATGAGGAACAGAGCCTGTTCGTGATTCCCGACAAACAAGTGTATAGCAACGACTTGGAGGTGACATCGGTCAACGACTATGCCTACCCCATGAACCTGCAGTATCAGGTGTTCTCCGACATCGTGGCCTCCGACAGTCTGCTGGTATTGAACAGTGAGAACAATACGACAGATACCGGCGACAGCGATACCGGCACAGGCGAAAACAGCGACGACAATAACAATGACGGAGGTGACGGCAACACGGGTGGCGACGAGACTGGTGGCGAAGAAACGGGCATCGGCAACACAGGCTACCAGAACTGGCAAGACCTTTTAGATAACGCCTACGAAGATGCCGCCAAGGTGGTGCAACCCACCACACAGTCGGTGGCCATGGTCAAGCAGGTTCAGTATGCCGTAGGCCGCCTTGCGCTGCGCACCCGCTTCAGCACCGACAACATCTACGATGCCAAGGGAGAGTTGGTCGATGTGAGCGAAGGCATGTTCACCCTGAAAGGATATGTCATTGGCGGACAGCGCGAGGTGGACTACAACTTCCAGCCCGTGGAGGACAGTCGCACCTACGCCATCTACGACACCGACCTGAACGGAGGACCGCAAAGCGTGAAACGCCACTACTTCACCACTACCGACTACATCCTCGGACTGGGCACGAAGTCCGACAGCAACATCTTCATGGCCTTGGAACTGGTCAACGAGAAACAAACCTTCCAGGGTGCCGACGGTCTCATCGTGCCCGGGGCAACGTTCTACCTCGTAGCCAACCTGGTGCCGAAGGACAGCGAATACTACAAGCAGGGCGAGCTGGACCAGGTGTTCAGCAAGGACCGCGCCACACAGGTGTACATCACCATCAAGAGCCTGGCCAATGCCACCTACGGCCTGCCCAACCTCGACATACCGCGCCCCACGCTCGGCCTGAGCGTCAACCTGGTTTGGGGAGAGGGCCTATGGTTCGAAGAAGTACCCTTGTAAAAATAAAAAAAATAAAAAAAATAAAAAATAAAAAATAAAAAGAGAATAAAAATAAATAATTAATTAACAAACAGTAATAATATGAAGAAGAATCAATTCTACGCGCTGATGGGCTTTGCCGTCACTTGCGCAGTTGGACTCACTGCATGTGCATCTTCCGATGTCGACGAGGGCTACGATGTAGTCGTCGATGACAACGGAAATGAGGGCGTGAAGCCAGAGTTCGTCATTTCCATACCACGCACTGTGGTGGGAACAACACGTATGACCGACGCGACGACCCAAAGCGGTGGGTCTGTCAGCCAGTTCAGAGGTCTTGACAACATCCGTCTCATTCCCTTCCGGACGGAGCCGACGAAGACAACGGCCAAGCTTGCCGACATTCTGACACTGAGCCCCCTGACGAAAGCCGAGCTGAACAGCCCCGGCCGGGCCAACTACAAGGTCTATGCCGACAAGTTCGTGCCCGTGGGCACCGGCCATTTCCTCTTCTATGCCAAGGCCATCGACAACGAGGCCGACGTGGCCATCACATCGATGGACGACAAGTTCAAGTATGGTGTGGTAAACGCCAAGGGCATTACCAACAGCGACTTCACTACGCCCGGCAACATCTTGTTCTCGTTAGAGCAGATCAACAGCAGTGAAGAGCCGCAGGCCAGCAACACGATAGGCCAGAATGTCGTAAGCCTGCTCACCAGCCTTGCCAACACCGAGGTAGAAGGCGTGGATGCCCCCCACAACAAGTGGAGCACCACCACCGACTTCATCCTTGCCACGGTCTACAAGAACTTCACCTGCATCACGACATCGTCGTCGAGCACACTGGCTGCCGCCCTGAGCGACCTCTATTTCACCATGAACCACGTGCTGCCCACCAATCCTGCCCTCGCCTTAGCCAATGCCATCAAGGCAAAGATAGCATCGATTTGCAGCAGTACGCCCGTTGAAGGCAAGCCGCTAAGCCTGAAGTCCGACTATGCTGGCTATCCCGGCAACATCGGCCTGCCCGAGGGTGCCGTCCGCGTGAGGTGGAACAAGGCTACCAGCACCTTCCTGGACGTGTCGGCAAACTACACCAAGGATTTCAACACGAAAATCACCGACTACCTCTACCCTGCCGCCCTATGGTACTATGTGAGCACCCCGCTGAAGGCATCAATCGACACGAAGTCCGACAAGTATGATGAAGAGACCACTTGGTCGAGCGTCATCAACAACGTCTACAAAGATGCTGCCGACGAGGTGAAGCCCGGTACGAAGTCGGTGGCACTGAACAAGGCTGCCGAATATGCCGTGGGCCGCGTCGAGACAAAGATCACCATTGGCGAAGGCACATTCTATGACGGCAGCGGAAAGGCTGTCGACCTGACCAACGGCTTCACCCTGAAAGGCGTACTCATTGGCGGACAGAGCAGTGTGGGCTACGACTTCAAGACGAAAGGCACCGAGAACATGGTCATCTACGACCACAACGTGCCCAGTGGCATCACGGCCAAGCCCAACTACACCACACCGGCCAACCATACCTTAGCCTTAGAGACCAAGAGCGACCAAGTGGTCTATGCCGCCTTAGAGCTGGTCAACAACGGCAAGGCCTTCATGGGTTTCGACGGCACCATCCCCGCAGGCGGCACGTTCTATCTGGCCGTGAAGCTCGACCCGACGACAGCTGCCAACTACCAGGAGCAAGACAGCTATGGCAATGTGCTGGATAAGATTATTATGCAAGACCACGTCACCAACCTGAACATCTCCATCAAGAACGGCTCAACCTTCGTCGACCGCGACGGCAACGGCATCCCCGATGTCTACGTGAAGGATGAGGACGGCACACCCATCGGTGTCGATACCGACGGCGACGGAGAGGTAGACCCCTACGATATTACTAACGACGGCAATCCCGACGAGTTCATCACCGACCCCGAACACGGAGGTCCGGGATGGGACACCGACGGTGACGGCGAGGTCGACATTCCCGTGACACCCGACCCCGACACGGGCGAATATCCCGACATTCCCAACGTGCCCGACGGTGTGGGCAGCGGCACCAATGGTGTGCCCGACCTGACAAGCCCCGGCATAGAGCTGGGTACCTCGGTCAACCTGGAATGGCAGCAGGGACTCATCCTGAAACCTGACATCAATATCTATTAAATAAATGAGAAACTGGAAACATAGCGCACTGACGATGCCTGCACTAACAAAGTGCAGGCACTCAGTGCGTGTATGTCTCTCCCTTTTGTTTGTTTGCTCGGTTCTGTTATCATGTACGAAAGACGATGACGAACCCGTCACATCAGGCATCCCCCAGCAGTATGACTTCACACTCAGCATCGGCAAGTCGAATACCGTCACCCGCATGGCAGACGACGTGGTGCAGGCGGAAGGCCAGTCGTTCAGGGGTCTGCAAAGCCTGATGGTCATTCCCTTCCGCACCGCAAATGGCGGTAGCGTAACGATCAACGACATACCGCTGATAACGACAGCTACTGGCAATGAAACCGAAAGGGTGACAGACCAGAATTACTATTACTTTGGCAAATGCTTCCTGACACAGGGCACCAACCGTGTGCTCGTCTACGGACAGGCAGCACCTGTTACGAACAAGAACACCGACTCCCAGAACGGAAAACTGGAAACCACACTCGTCGAACGCATGCTGCTCCCCGGCATGACGTTCAACCTCAAACCTATTCAAAACACCTTCGTCGTGCATCCCGACGCACAGGCACTGGCCAACTACATGACAGCCATTGCCAACACCGAGGTGGAAAACGTGGCCGCCCCCAACAATAAGTGGAGCACCACAAGCAATTCAGAGTTGAAAGCCCTCTATTTAGACTTCATCCATGCCGGCTCTGACGGAGCCGGAATGATGGCCGGCTCAGCCGCCCACGTCAAGGCTTTCGCCGCTGCATTGAGAGAGCAGATAGAAGCCTTCATGCAGCAAAACATCGAGACGGCCCTCTGTACGGCCATCCTCGCCAATATTGACAACACTTCCATACAATATAACAAATACCCCGCTTCCTTCACACAGAACGACAGCATAAAATCGCTGCCCGACGGTGCCGCCGTGCTCCGCTGGACGGGTTCTTCCTTCTCAGTGCGCACAAGAGCAACCACCCTCGACAATATCAACGGCATCAACCGCTACACCTACCCCGCCGAGCTGTGGTACTATGCCAACAGCCCCATTAAGACCTCAAACGAGCAGGTAGCGAAATCGACATACGAGAGTGCTTCCTCCTGGACAGACCTGCTCGACAACTATTATAAAGGAAACAGCTTCGTAGGTTCCAACACCCAGTCGGTGGCCGTCGAGGCCCCGCTGCAATATGGCGTAGCCCGACTGAAAATGACGCTGAACGCCATCCCAGCGACGCTGAAAGATGCCAAGGACGACGATGTGACAGAAGTCAGCGCAACGACCCTCCCGCTGAAGGGAGTCATCATCGGCGGGCAGCATAACGTGGGTTTCGACTTCAAGCCCCTTGGCGACGCACAGAGTGATGTCGACGCCTGCTTCATCTACGACCCTATGGTGGGCACCGCAGACAATGCGGGTAAAACCACGGTGAACACGCTGGCGCTCCAGTCTTACGACAACGAGAAGGTGCCCATCGTCCTTGAGTTTGAAAACAAGACAGGGAAGAAGTTCACGGGCAAGGACGGCATCGTCTATCCCGATACGAAGTTCTACCTCATCGGCATCATCGACCCTGCCGGCAAGGATTCAGGCAAACAATATGGCAACCGTGTGTTCACACAAGACTATACCACTGAGGTAAGCATGACCGTCAGTTCGCTGGCACAGGCCTACTCCTGCATGCCCGACCTGTTAGAGCCACGCCTGGAAATCGGTGTGGAAGTCCAGACGCAATGGATACAACCCACAACGACCATAGTGAAACTGTGAGAGTTGAGAGTTGAGAGTTGAGAGTTGAGAGTTGAGAATTGAGAATTGAGAGTTGAGAATTGAGAGTTGAGAGTTGAACATTGAAAACGAAGTTTAGACATATCGGACAGTTGTTGAGCAGCCTCTTGCTGATGCTGCTCATGGGCAGCTGCTCTTCCAACGACACAGGGGAAGGGCCGCGGAAACCCACGATGCTGACCGTCTATGTCTATTCGCCTGAAAATCCCGTCATCACCCGTGCCGACATAGGTCCCGTTGATGCCATGTACAGGGAGAACGTGGTTAAAAAGCTGCAGATATGGATTTTCGAGAGCGAAACGGAGGCGAAAGTTGGCTACCTCAACACAACAGAAACAGCGACCCTGAATCTGGGAACTGGTGAAGTCTATCAGTTGGAAGTGAGCGACAACTTTGCACAGCGCAAGCCAGCCGTCGATGTCTATGTCTTTGCCAATGTCACGGAAAACACCTGCGGCCAATCCTTCGACGAAGACAGTACGCCCGACGACCTGAACGATGCCATTATCAACGAGTCGCACTTCGGTCTGGCATCGTCGACAACGGCCGTTCCTGACGACGGTCTGCCCATGTCGGGCATATTGAAGGAACAGCCCGTCATCGGCGAGGCTCCCGTGCTGCGCATCGGCAACGAGCGGAATATTGCCACCGCACCACTGACACGGGCAGTATCAAAGCTTCGCTTCATCTTTGCCAACACCCAAGAGTCGGGAGAAAAAACCACCCCAGAGCTAACCATCAAAAGCATTACCATTGACAAGGAAATGATGCCAAAGACGGAGTATCTGATACCGAGGACAGTCGACCGTACCGCTGACGATTACAATAAATCTGCGGTAACACTTTGGTCGGGAAGTTCCACAGCGGCTCCTATCGAAGACCCCACCGTGTATATCTACGATGACCAGAGTGCCCAGGCCTACGAAGACCTTATCACGACTGCCATTGGCCAAGGCGAGCTGACCTCACATGGCCCCTATTACCTGCGTGAGTCTGACAAACGGCTGACGGGAACGATAACCTATCAGATAGGTTCCAACGCAGAGAAGACGACCGCCTTCGCCATGTCGGCGGCAGGCGACTTCCTGCGCAACCACTCATGGATTGTCTATGCCTACCACGCCGGTGGCGGCTTCCTGCAACTGGAAACACTGTATTTGAAGGACTGGACCACCAAGACGGTGAGCCATGAAGTGTATAACTGGTAAAGAGAGGAAAGAGGAAAGAGAAATGAAAGAACGGAAAACATATCACCATCTGCTGTCGTTGCTGCTCGTGGGCGCAACGATTCTGCTGGCAGCCTGCACCTCGGAGGATAGCGACGAGCTGACGACGACGGGCAGTACGCTGCACGTGGTGCCGTATATCGCCAGTTACAATCACACCCACTATACGACACGTGCCGTCACCGACGGCTATTCGCCCTATACTCCCGACCACGATCTCTCCATCGGTCTGTTTCTCCTGCCCGATGAGAATCCGACGGCAAAGTCTATCCGCTACTCCAACGGCGAATGGTTTTCGAAAGTCGCCGTCCATAACGACATCCACTACTCCATCTTCGGCTATATGCCTAAGACAGAGCACATTACGCCAAGCATCGTTCAGGGTCAGAATGAAGATGAAGGCAAATACACGCTGACGCTCGCCGGCATCGATGCCATCACCACTGAAGATGTCTGCATCCTCACGGGCATCAAGGACATGACGGGCGACCTACTGCAAGGCAACTTCTCCTATACGGGCAAGGAGGACAACAACTCAGTGCGACTGATGATGGCCCACCTGCTGACAGCCGTCGACTTCCACGTCACGGTCGATGAGGGCTATGCACAGCTGCGCACCATCAAACTGAAAACGATGACACTGACCACAACAGCCGAAAAGTTCTCGGCCGCAGTGACGCTCACGCCGAATACGTTTGGTGCCGACCCCATCACGGCTGTCAGTTACCCTACGACGGGCAGCCAGTACACCTTCACGCTGTTTGACAATGCCGACGGCGAGGAACTCAGCACGACGGTAGCCATAGACTTCAACTGTTACTTCGCTCCTACTCTCAAGGATGCCCTGACCCTCGTCAGCACCTACGACGTGTACGACAAAGACGGTGTCATGATTCGCGAAAACTGTACGGCAACCAACAAGTTGCCCGACTTGGGAACCGCCCGTGGCCAGAAAGTGACACTCAACCTGAAGGTGAATCCCACCTATATACATGTACTGTCTGAAAAGCCAGACTTGAACAATCCAACAATCAACATTGAACGTTGAACATTGAACATTGAACGGTGAAATTGAAGATTAAGAATACCATAACATGCCTCATGCTGCTCCTTGCCACCACATCGGCACAGGTGCAGGCTCAGATTACCATTGCCGGCGACGTCTATGGCGGTGGCAAGAACGGTGCCGTAGGCACAGACTTCACAACCAATACTGAAGCCGACAAAGACCTTGTAACCCTGGAAAGCAAAGCCTTCGACACCGACGGCTCCGTGAAGACCACGGCAACCATTGCTGTCCACAGCGGAACAATCCGTACCGTCTTCGGCGGTGGCGAGAATGGCCGTACCTATGGCAGCACCAATGTCACTGTCGACGATGCCTCGGTACAGATAGGACTCGAAGAGCTGAAAGGTACCGCCCTTGGCGGCCTGTTCGGCGCTGGCGACGGTGCCTCGGCCTACGTCTTTGGCAACACAACGGTGACCCTTAACGACGGCAGGATTCTACAAAACGTCTATGGCGGCGGCAACCAGGCCGACCTCATGGGCCATACCAAGGTACACATTCTGGGCGGCGACGTCCATGCACCGGGCGTGTTCGGTGGTGCCCGCTTGGCCAACATCTATGGCTACAGCTATGTGTTCGTCGATGGCCAGAACCTGAAGAACGACCTCATAGTGAACTGTATCTATGGCGGTAACGACATCTCGGGCACCATCGCCAGTTCTACCAAATGGGCATGGACCAATCCCGAGAGCAAGAACATGGTATTCCCGTTCGATAATCAAATAAACACTGATGTCGATAAGACATGGAACGCCTTTGTGCGCACGACAAATCCTGACAAGGCAGACGGAACGGGAAAAAAGATTTTCATCGGTCAGGTCTTCGGTGGCGGCAATGGCGACTACGACACCTACGCCGACTACGATACGAAGGTGACCATTCCGCTGAAGGAATGGAACAGCAGCGCAGGAGAATACCAGGAAGTAGAGGGTGGCAAGACCTTTACCGACCTGACTGGCCGTCCCACACTCGTCAAGACCTATTTGGAGATTGGCGGCGGCACCATTGCCTATCTCTATGGCGGCGGCAACGCTGCCACAGTGACGGAAAAGACCATTATCTGTATTGACAACAGCAGCGAGGTGGTGACGAGCATCGACGACGCTTCCGGCACAGACATACTGCAAGCTCCCTATACCCGCTTACAGGAGATGGGGCTGAACACAACCCAGTTGCATGCCGGCAGTGCGCAATTCCAGTTCTCGCGAGTCTTCGGCGGCAACAACAAGGCCGCCATGGCCATCCGCCCGGTATGGGACCTGAAGAAAGCACAGATTCGCGACCTCTATTCAGGCGGCAATGCCGGCAACATGACCTACAGTAATGGCATCCTTCTGGAGTTGAAGTCAGACAACCTGACAGTCGACAACGTCTATGGCGGATGCCGAATGGCCGACGTGAACCCCGACCGTCACCAGATAGCAGCCGAAACCATCAACGGCACCTATTATCCTGCCGGCTACTCTGCCCGTGTGCTGGTGACGGCCGGCGACCTCAACAATGTCTATGGCGGCAACGACATCTCCGGCAATATCTATGGCGGCAATGCCGTGGGCATTCACAGCAGCATCAAGGGCGATGTGTATGGCGGCGGCAACGGCTCGTATGCCTATACCGACCAGGTGAAACTGAAGAACGACCCCACATACGGTGACTATTTCTACGATGTCAACAAGTCATTGAATCTGGCTGAGAACACAGCCTTTACGGGTATGCAGTCTGTCAATGTGCTCAACTCCTTCCGTCCCAACGCCGAGGCTGTGTCCATCCGTGTTATTGGAGAGGCAAACAAGAAGACCGTCATTGGCGGAGCCATCTACTGCGGTGGCAACAGCGCTACGCTGCGCAACGACGACCCCAACAAGAATGCGAGTGCCGAGCTGAAGATTGGCTCGTATGTCATTGCCGACAAGGTGTTCCTTGGCAACAATGGCGAGGAGATTGTGAAAGATGCCCTCCTGACGCAGTATAAGAGCAAGGTCAGCATTCCCGTCTATGATGAGAACGGCGACCCTGTCTATGATGAGAACGGCGACCAGACAACGGAAGACGTGGCCTTCAGCCAGATGGACCTGGCCGACGAGACAACAAAAGTAAATGGCGAAACACAATTCGATGTCTACATGGACGGTGTGGCCATGATGATCAAGCCCCAGGTAGTGTTCGACGATATTGGTGCCTATGAGCCTTATTCCACCTACTTCGGTTCGTTCTTCTGCGGCGGCAACGTGGGCAGCATGAAAATCAACGGCGCCATGGAGGTCAGCTTCAACGACAAGGTGGTCATCTTCGACAAGGTCGTCGGTGGCAGTAACGAGGCCAATGTCTACGAGAAGACAGGAACCGTCAACGGTACGTCAACGAAACTGAACGCCCAGTACTTGGGCGGCCTGTTGGGTAGCACCGATGCCAACGGCAACAAGCTGACACTCAACTTCGGAGGTCTGAAGATACAGCCCAAACGCTGGAAGATGAAGACCGTAAAGGATGACGATGATAATGACATCGAGGTTTATGACCTTGACGCGCAGGGCAACCGCCAGTTAGAGTGGAACACCGTCGACGGCAGGACCTACGACCCGCTGACGAAGAAATACACGCCGATGGCTTCCGTCGACCCCACTGTTGAAGGTGAGACCGCCGCTCCTTACGACGCCAACACCGACCCTCATCGCCGCTTCCATGGTGGCAACATCTACGGTGGCTGCTATAGCAACGGCCATGTGAACGGTAACGTGGTTATCAATCTCAATGCGTCGCTGGTCGACCGCAAGGGCGAGAATGCCATCTTCGACCAAGTGGAAGAGGTGGAGGGCGAAGCCAAGCTCTATGACGAGAACTACAACATCACCCGGCGTTACACCGGCGTTCTTCTCGGCGAACAGGGCATGGACCCGTTGGGCCGTGCGCTGAATGTGTTTGGCGGTGGCTATGGCGGCGACTCCGAGATCTGGGGCAGCACCACCATCAACCTGAACGGGGGCTACACCTTCCAGATTTTCGGCGGCGGCGAGCAGGGAGCCATCGGCAAGGCTGACAGCCATGCGCCCGATCCCGACGACCCGACCAAGCATAACCTAACATATAACTACGACAAGAAGTACAGCACCTGTATCAACCTGAGAGACCAGAATTTCTATCCCGGCACCTACAGAGGTGACACAGACAACAGCGACCAAATTGTAGACCATGACGACATGGCCGAGGCCGAGTTCATCTATGGCGGCAGCTTTGAGGGCCTCATAGCCGGCAACACCTGCATCAACTTAGGCAACGGCCGCATCTTTAACTCCTTTGCAGGCTCGTGTAACGCCGATATCTTAGGACATACCGAGACCTACGTGGGCCGAAACTCAAACAACGACAACGACCTGGGCTTCCCCTGGATTCGCGACCACATCTATGGCGGTAACGATCTCGGCGGACGCATACTCGGCGAGGAGGTGCCTGAAGCAAAGGCCGACTGCGACTTCACAAGCCGCGTCAGTGCAGAAGCCCTGCCCTTGGTCTACAAGTATAGCGCCACGAGCAACCCCAAGCCCGCCGCGCTGAAAGCATCGGCCTACACAGAATACATACAGGGCCGCGTGGAGTACATCTTCGGTGGCTGCTACGGCTCCTACGACTATACCGACCCGCATTACAAGAACTATACCTACACCCGCACCGCTACAAAAGACGAGGATACGGGAGTGGTCACCTACACCTATTCCGACGACGGCTCCACTGCCGAGAACGTAGGCCTGCCCAAGCCTGGCTTCACCAAGCCACGCTTAGGTAATGCTTTCGTCAACTTCCGTCCTGTAGCCAACAACAAAAGTTCCAACACTGTAAAGAAGATCTTCGGTGCCGGTCAGGGCTACGAGGGTGAGATTGGCAAGGACTCTATGCAGATGCGCAGCTACGTTCTTGTCGACGTTCCGGCCAGCATGACCAACTTCCAGAACACCGAAGTGTTCGGAGCCGGCTCCTATGGCGGCCTGGGGTTTAATGTCAGCAAGGCTACTGCCAAGACCAATCTTGATTCCGTAACTGCCGTTATCGACCTGGTGCGGGGAACGGTTGCCAACGTCTATGGCGGCAGCTGGAATCAGGGCATGACCCGCCGTACCATGGTCAACGTGCCTGAAGGCTCAACAGTCAAAGTCAACAACATCTTCGGCGGTGCCTACGGCTCCGACCCCCTCATCCCCTGCGATGTCTTTGAGGCCATCGTCAACTACAACAGCGAGGATGCCACGGTGACTAAGAACATCTATGGCGGCAACAACCATGCCGACCGTACGCTCTATGGCTACGTGAACGTCAGCGTTCCCGTCTGGCAGAACAAGGCCGGCGGCTACTTAGCCAGCGTCTACGGTGCCGGCTACGGAAAGGATTCATGGTCACAATACACTGAGGTGAACCTTACCAGTCGTGCCCAGGCCTATGAGGTCTATGGCGGCGGCAAGGAAGGCCAGGTGCTCAATCTGGAAACAATCAACAAATGGAAGGAAGCAGACCCCACGCTCGACCTGACCATTGGCACCGATTATGTTGACTACGGTCTGGACATCCCTGCTGACGACGTGAACGCCTACTTGGTGAAGACCAACGGCCTGGGAACGAAGACCAATACCAACGTATATATCAATAAAGGTGTGCAGATTGGCATCGTCACCCATCCCACAGTGAGCACCACCAAGATCTACGGCGGCTATGCCTACGGCGGCGGCGAGGGCAGCACCGCCACCGTCAGTGGAACTACCTACATTGGCATTCACGGCGGCTCAGTCCACAAAGATGTCTATGCCGGCGGCTGGGGCGGTGCCGTGATGGCGCTCTACGACAATTGTACGTTTACGGCCACAGCCAATGCCTATCTGGAAGGTGGCACGGTGCGTAACATCTATGGCGGCGGCTACGAAGGCGACGTGGGCAAGCATACCGGCATCGTGGCCGACCCCGACAACGGCATCGTGGCCGACCCCTATAGCACCGTGGGCGACATACTCGGCAACACCAACGTGGTCATCGGCATCCGTAGGGACCAGACAGAAGAGAAACTTCTGAAAGCCCTGAAGAGGACTGTAGGCAGCGATGCCACGACGGCCGACTACGGCTATTATTGCGGTCTGCCTACCGTTCAGCGCAATGCCTACGGCGGCGGCGAGGGCGGCTCGGTCTATGGCACAGCCAACCTAACCATCAACGATGGCTACATAGGCTATGTCTTTGAGAATGACGAAGACAAGACCTATACCGACTACAGCGACCACTATATTGAAAAAATCCATGACGAGACCCAGGACGACGGCATTGGCCTGAACCGCCTGAAGGACTATGGCAATGCCTTCGGTGCAGGCTACGACGACAAGAGCAGGGTCGACTTCAGCCATATCACCATGTGGGGCGGCATCGTTCGCGGCAGCATGTATGGCGGCGGCGAGATTGCCACCGTAGGCCGTGGCAGAACCCATAACCTAACGGGTCTGGACCGTGGTCTGGAGGCTATCGACAAGTCGGGCGGCACCCACATCGAGATGTACAACGGCCATGTGAAGCGCAACGTGTTCGGCGGTGGCAAGGGCTATAACATCCTGGGCTATGGCGGTACGCACGAGCTGTATACTGACGGCTATGTCTTCGGACAGACACAGGTGTATATCCACGGCGGCGAGATAGGCACCGAGGACGGTGTGACGGTCAAGGACGACGGTACCGGCGGCTATGGCAACGTGTTTGGTGGCGGCGACGTGGGCTACGTCTTCGGCAAGGGCTATTTCGACGAAAACAGCCACAAGGAGGGCACCGGCTCGCCCAACCACTACTATTACTTCGTGTCAGAAGACCTGTATAAGTGCACGAAAGCCTACGGTGAAGGCGAGGGTGCCCATGCCGCAGGCGACGAAATCGACAAGGCCACCTACAATGCCTTGACCGATGAGGAGAAGAAGAACTGGGAGCAGGTGCGCAATCTTACCGAGGACTGCAAGGTAGTGGTTTCTCCCTACCTACAGGTGAAGGATGTCAATGGTTTCAGCATTAACGGTAACTCCTATTCTCAATACGATTATGTAAAGACCGAAGACCTGAACCTGTTGCCCCGAAAGAACCAGGGCACCACAGATTCGGAAATCACGGCGTTGTATGATGCCGGATGGGGCAAGCTGTTCACTGGCGACAAGGACACTGACGGAAACGTAAAGGCCGACGACCCAGTGGAGCGCGGCGTGCTCATACACAATGCCGTCTTTGCCGGCGGCAATGTGTCGTCGAACAGCGATAAGACCTATGCCAATGCCACGACGGTGTTCGGCAATTCCACAGCCACGCTCTACGATGTCTATCACCGCGACTTCATCACCGTGGGCACCGAGCACATCGGCGGTCTCTACGGAGGCGGCAACCTCTCGATGGTCGACGGCTACCGTGAGCTGAACATCACCAACTATGGCACCGACTACTACGGACAGAACGACCAGATCACGCTGGAAGAGTATCGCAAGCTCTCCAACCGTGAACGAGCCTATTTCAAGCTGCAGTATGTGTGCATGACAGAATACACCTATAACGGCAAGACCTATTCTGTGGGCGACAAGATCAGTGAGGAAGACTACAACAACAGCTATGTCGTCGATGCAGACCACAAGAATACTACCTATTGGGAGCAGTATGGCTTCTGCTCCATCTATGCCGGCCGTCTGCTGAACACCATCCAGCGCTCCGACCTCTGCGGCGTGTTCGGCTCGCGCATGGTACTCCAGGGAGCCAGAGACCGTGTGGCCGAAGTGGGCAGCACCAGCGACTATACCATCAACCGTGTGGGCGAGCTGTCGCTGAACAAGCAGCAGACGAAGAGAAAGAGTGGCGCCACCCTCATATCGGGCGACTCCTATGATTCGGGCACCGATGCTACGCATGGCAACTATTTCGGCATCTACAGCGTGGTGAACTACTTGGGCAACCTGACCAGCGACGTACACTTTGACGACCCTCACATGGTAGTATCCACAGATAGCCACGGTAACGACATTTCGGTGGAGGATGTTGGCTACACCTATTACAGTTGGAAGACATCACACTTGGACAAGAAGGACCGTAACAATGGCACCAGCCTCAACCAGGTGGCACTGGCCTCGGGTGTGTTCCTTGAACTGACCACCGAGAACAGCACACCGTCGAAGAAAATCTACGGCTACGTAACCGGTATCATCGAGCTCGACCTCATCAACATCAAAAAGGACATTGAGGGCGGCGGCTATGTCTATGCCCGCAATGAACATGGTGTGCGTACCGAGATTTCCCATGAGAACACGCTTCTCTCTGAATACAACAAGAAGGATGGCGACGAAGCCCTTACGAACAAGATCTACCAATACAGTTCTACATCCATTCTCAACCACCAGACCTCCGGCAACTTCATCCACAAGCGGAAGCGCATCGTCGACGACTGCTATCCCAACAACGGCGTCTACGACGACGGCTATGTGAAGTCGCCGGCCCACTACTGGTATATCAAGGGCGAGGTCTACATCTACGACCAGGTGGTGTCGGCATACGCCGGCTCTGCCTCGGCCTACTCGAAGGAGGTGAAGATACCCCTCACCATCACCGCAGCCTCCAATGGCCGCCTGCAGCTGCTCAACGTGCAGCCTAACCGCTATGCCTACTTTGCCGATGAGTCGAAGAGCGAAGACAAGAAGATTACGTCCGATGGTGTGAAGGTCGACAACGAGCGCACCGTCCTGCACCTGAACGATGTGGTCACCTGGTGGGACTGGCACCAGCTGGCAGACAACGAGCAGCGCCTCTTCGTCAAGGAAACCTACGTCAATGTAGACACCTGCTATGTGGGTGGCTATGCTGAAGAGAATATGTATCCCACCGGCACATACGTCTTGGAGAACGACAAGACGATTCACGACAACGTTGAAAGCGCAACGGCCTACAAGCAGTTCCTGCTGTCGCATCCTGCCATCTACGACAAGAAAGGCAATGAGGTGACCGATGTGACAACCCTGTTCCATCCGTCGAACAACATCAGCCACGAAAGTGGCTATGTGCTCACCTTCGACATGGACAGCCCGAAAGACTGGGACGACTGGTACAGCCCCATCGCCGGTGAAAGCTACTATTCTGTCAGTGCAAATGGCACCGTCACCACCAACAGAAAACGGAGAAGTGCCTTTGAATCCGGGAGCGCCGACTATGAGTCTGGCATCAAGAAGGAGGACTATCGCGAAGGCCCGACGTTCAAGCTGAATGCAGCAAACGGCCTCTACGGACAAACGGATTACGAACAGGGCGACCTGCTCTCAAAAGAGGTCTATGACGACTATACAACGACTGTTAGCACCATGGCCACGGAGCCAACAGGCCAGGCCACCGTCGTGCCGGCCTACGTCGCCGTCGACGACTACGAGATCAACGGTACCACCGTGGTGGCCGGCAATCCTATCTCCGAGACCGAATACAACAGCCTCGCTACCGATGCCGACAAGGCTCATTTCGACGAGGCACTGCTCTGCATCAATACCATTCAGTTGGGCGACGAGGAGTTTATTCTCAGAGGCGACGTGATAGCCAAGGGCCAGCTCGACGCTATTGCCGCGAAGCTCAAGACCTTCAACAATGGCATGCAGAATACCGACAAACTCACCGATGACGAGGCACTATCCTACGTGTCCGACTGTCTGACCGATGCCTATATCTGTACCAGTGCAGGCAAATACGGCGGTCAGTACTTCACGGGCGGCACCAACTACAGCGCCCTCAAGGCATGGTGCGCCCTGCCCGGTGAGCGCGACAAGTTCAGCTTCAACTACGATGCCTTCGATGTGCTGGCCGATAATAGCTATCCCGGCGAAGGCCATGCTGACGTATATGATGGCGTGGGGGTCGTGGAGAATACCACCCAGAGCCTCTACAGCGCCAGCAAGCCTGTGGAGTATGTGGCCACCTATACGGGCGATCTCTCGGGAAGCAATACCTTCACCTATCATGATGTAGACGGCACTTCACACACGATGAGCGACGATGCAGACCGAAGCATATCCAGGGAAGACTACGAGAAGATTCTGAACGAGCAGCGCTATTACACCCGCATCAATGTGGCCGCTGGCGGACAGACCATCTACATCGTGCAACAGAACTTCATCGACGGCGGTACGCCATACGCCAAGGGCCAGGACCTCTCCGAAAAGGACTATCATGCACTCTCGGCAGTCAACAAGCTCGACGAGACGAAGGTGAAGGCTGTACAGTTCACAAACGATTCGCCTAATGCCATCGTCGTGTATTATTGCTATGAGGCATACGGCAATGTGACGGTGGGAACAACCAAGACTGCAACCGAATTTGCCAACCTGAACAACGACCAGAAGTACTTTACCATTCAGGGCAGGGAACCCACTCAGACCTCTACGCTCTATGTGGCACGTGAGTCGAACGCCAAGGACGTGACCTCTGAAAAGGTCATCACCGTGGTCTATCAGTACACCTACTACGAACCCGACGACGAGGGCGAGGGCGTGAGCCTGAGCAACGAGCTGCACGTGGTGAACATTCACCTGCAGTTGGAGAGCGGAGCACCCGAAGTGGGACCGCTGAACACACCGCCCACCGTGCTGCCGGGCCGCAAGGTTGGCCTGAAGGCTCCCTACGTGAACCCAGGTCTCTATGAGGTCATCAACAACGGATGGGAGATATACACCGACGAGCAGGATGCCATACACCACCGCAACGGCACACCGTTCTACAACAACAGCACCAAGCTCTACTGGTATCAGCACCAGAAGCGGTGGGTGGCCTTCTACTCGAAGACCTACTTGGGCAAGACCTACTCGAACCCGGTACTCATGAGCGTGGCCAACTATCACGACATAGACGAGGTGATGCAGGACAAGGCGAACCATCTCTATGTCGACCATCCCGACGTGATACGCAACTCGAAGATCTACATCGACAACCGCGACTGCGAGAGCGACCCCACGAAGAGCGAGCTCGACCTGCTGAAGGACTTCTTCGACCTCAGTGTGCTCAGCGGTTCACCCGCTGAGGGTTCTGCTCTTGAAGGTCACTCACTGCTTGACTCGCATGTGACAGGCGGTGCCGACCTGGAGTTCATCCTCAACAGCGACGTCAGCCCGAAGGCTTATAGCGTGACAGGCGGTTCAGTCGACGGATGGACGCCCATCGGCGATGGCAGCCATTGCTTCGAAGGCAATCTCCATGGCGACGGCCATACCATCAGCGGTCTCGACCACTCGCTCTTCGGCCACCTCTGTGGCAGCGTCTTCAACCTCGGTGCCACTGGCTCGTTCACCTCTGCCGGTATCGCCGACACGGGCGACGGCTATGTGGAGAACTGCTGGGTGAAGAGCAGTGCTGTCAGCGGTTTCGCCGCTGACACGAAGGCCGTCTTCGGCAATCCGACACGCGGCACGGGCATACAGTTGGTGAACTGCTACTATCCTGAGACCAACGCCTACAGCGAGACCTCCAACGACCGTGGCAATGCCACGAAGATGACCGAGCGTGAGTTCTACAACGGCACCGTGGCCTACAACCTGAACGGCTTCTACCTGAACAAGCGCTATTACGACGGAAAGGGGCAGTCGACTGGCACTCCATACCAGTACTACAAGACCGACGCTACAGGCACACTGGTCGAGCACTCAGGCCACTATCCCACCCTCACGACCGACATTGCCCAGTACGGCAACATTGGCTATGTGGAGAGCCGCTATGCCGACGGCGACTTCCGCTATGCCGGCGGAACGATTCCCGATGCGATGGAGAAGCGCCAGAAGGTCGTGGAAGTCCAGACGGCACAAGGCGTGACGACGCAGGCAGAATTCTACCCCGTATGGCCCGACGACTATCTCTTCTTCGGACAGATGCTGAGCTACGGCTACGATGAGACCTATCCGCATGAGGACACACCGTCGTGTATCTTCAAGCAAAACGGCAGCCTTGTACTCACCCGACAGAGCAACCGCGTCTACCGCGCACCGGCCTACTACCGAACGAAGGACATGGGTGTGGCACACTTCAACCCACAGGCATATCTGGCAGCCTACTCAGCACCGAAGACCGTGAGCGACACCAACCTCTCGCCGGCCTATCCTAACATGACGGCCATCGACTTTGCCGGACATCAAGACAACAACTATGTATTAGGGCATAGCGGTAGCCTGTTCTTCCCACCCCTGCTCGACGACGACGGTCTGGTAGGCATTTCCAACAGGGGTGAGACGCCCAACCTGTTGGTCTATGCTCCTGCCGAGGCCGACAACGAGAACACCTTCAACGTGCTCTCCGACTACTTCGAGGAGCCGTCGTACGACGACTACGACGAGCCGGGCGACGGCGAGACGAGCACCTACTACGACGACGGGAAGAGCTATGGCCGCGTGGCCGTTGCCAACACATCGGCAATCCACGGACATATCGTGCAGAACGACCTGACCACCACCACCGACCATCTGCTCGTCGACAAGCAGGACTTCAACTGCCCGATAGCCTATACGATGGGCAGTGACTATAGGATGTGGTACCAGCGCAGGCCCGACAACTTCGCCAGCCTCGACCAGGGATGGGAAGGCATCAGCCTGCCGTTCTCGGCAGTGACCGTCGCCACACAGGACAAGGGCGAGCTGACCCACTTCTACGAGGGCAGCACCACCGGCCACGAATACTGGTTGCGCCGATTCAAGGGCGGTGCCGTCGCCGACGATGACGACAAGGTGTTCATGGCCAACTTCGGACCGCTTGCCGCCGGAAGCAACGAGAAGGACTATGCCAACACCTTCCTGTATGACTATTACTATAGCAAGGACGACTTCAAGGACAAGAACGAGGACGACTATCAGAAGCAGTACTACAGCAGCAGCTACTTAGCAGCCATCTATCCGCAGAGCAGCTACCCGTATAACGCCGTGGGTACGCCCTACCTCATCGGCTTCCCCGGCAGCACCTACTACGAGTTCGACCTCAGCGGCACGTGGACACCTGCCAACCGCCTGAACAGCGAGACCATCGCTTCGCCAGGCAGGCAGACCGTCACCTTCGTCTCGGACAAGGAAGCCTCTGTAGGCGTCAGCGACAGCGAACAAGACGGTGTGCAGGCAAATGGCTACGCCTTCATGCCTAACTATCTGAACACCACATTCGTGGCAGGAACGACGGGCACCTATACGCTTAACGACGACGGCAGCAGCTACGACCTCATACCCGCAGCAAGTGCCGTCACCGTCGCGGCCTTCCGCCCCTACTTCACCGCAGTGGCAGGCAGCGGCTCGCGCACCACCCGCAGCATACTGTTTGCAAGCGAAGACGACATCAAGCCAGGCCAGCATGACGACAGCAACGAGCCGGGCACACTCAGCATCGGTGCCAAGCGGAAGAAGATCGTGGTCACCTCGGCCCTGAGCGAAGCCACCACCGTGCGCATCACCTCGGCCAGCGGCATCACCGTCGACACCTTCACCATACAGCCCGGCGAGACCGTTGAGACCCGCATCTTCAGCACCGGCGTCTACATCGTGCGCACCGACGACGGCCGCCATCTGAAGAAGTTGGCAGTGAGATAAAAAGGAACCGTTAATCTACACGATATCGTTATAAGGGGAACATAAATCTACACGATGTCGTTATAAGAGGAACATAAATCTACACGATGTCGTTATAAGAGGAACATAAATCTACACGATGTCGTTATAAGAGGAACATAAATCTTCACAAATCTTACACAAAATCTTTATTTATGTCAGATTTGTGAAGATTTATGTTCTTCTCTTATCACGCGCAGCCATTTATGTCAGAT
>CAJONO010000071.1 GCA_905235905.1 uncultured Prevotella sp. | reverse complement strand
TGATGCAAGTGTTGCGGAATTAGCTCAGTTGGTAGAGCATTGGCTTCCCAAGCCGAGGGTCGCGGGTTCGAGTCCCGTATTCCGCTCAGGTATCTGTCCCTGCAACCGTAGTTCTGTTGCAGGGATTTTTGTCAGCCGAAATTTTGGCCGATAAATTTGGCACACTCCGAAAAAAGTTGTATTTTTGCAGCGTCCAAGTAGTAAGTCGCGCTTCCCAGCGTGACATGCGCTACAAAAAGTCACGCTTGGAAGCGTATCATCTGCAATAAAAAGTCACGCATGGAAGCGTGACCTACTAAAATTAGTAATACTGGAAGCATCATGAGAAGATTATTGCTATCTCTTTCGTTCTCGCTCGTCTGCGCGTTAGGCTTTTCACAGCCGAAGACCGTGTCTGTCCTGGGCGACTCCTACAGTACCTTCGAGGGCTATCTCACTCCTGACACGAATGCCGTTTGGTATTTTGAAAAGTACGATTCGAGGCATACTGACGTCAGCGATGTCAGTCAGACTTGGTGGCATCAGCTTATCAAGAAGCAGGGGTGGCAGCTCCTGACGAATAACTCTTTTAGCGGAGCCACCATTTGCTACACTGGCTATAATAAAGAGGACTATACCAATCGTTCGTTTGTCAGCCGCATGAAGAATCTGGGTTGCCCAGACATCATCTTCATCTTCGGTGCCACCAACGACAGCTGGGCCCGTTCGCCCATCGGAGAGTTTAAGTATGAGAACATTACGACTGAAGATCTCTGGTCGTTCCGGCCTGCTATGGCCCGCATGCTGCAGTGGATGACGCGCCGATACGTCAACACTCAGATTTATTTCATCCTCAATGATGGCCTTTCCCCTGAGGTCACATCATCGGCTAAAACCATTTGTGAGCACTACGGTGTGCCTTGCATCTGTCTGGAGGGTATCGACAAAAAGTCTGGCCATCCCTCGGTGAAAGGCATGCGGCAGATAGCCGACCAGATTGTGAAGAACCTGAAATGAGGAACGGTCTTTTCCCCGTTTGGAAAACGCATTTCAGAAGTTGTGATACCGACTAAGTTGAATTACCTTGCAATTCAGCATCAATTAGCGTCTAATTCATACTGAACCATCGGCTAATTCATGCTGAATTGCGAGGTAATTTGAGTAGCTTCGTTTTTTACCATATAATAGGGGCTAATCCTTGCTCCTTAAGATATTGGTTGGCTCGTGAGAACTGGTGCTGCCCGAACCACCCGCCACGATTGGCCGAGAGGGGCGAGGGATGGACCGATTCGAGGACGAGATTGCGTTGCTTGTCAATCATGTAAGCCTTGGAACGGGCAAAGCCTCCCCACAGCATATAGACAATATGTTCGCGCTCGCGAGCAAGGGCATGGATGGCTGCATCGGTGAAGTTCTGCCAGCCGAGCGTGGCATGGCTGTTGGCCAGGTGGGCTTTCACCGTGAGCGTGGCGTTGAGTAGCAGTACCCCCTGCTGTGCCCAGCGTGTCAGGTCGCCGCTTGTGGGTATGGGAGTACCCACGTCGTCGTGTATTTCACGGAAAATGTTTACGAGCGAGGGTGGGAACATCACTCCTTCCTGAACAGAAAAGCTGAGCCCGTGGGCCTGGCCAGGCTCATGGTAGGGGTCCTGCCCGATGATGACCACCTTGACTGCATCGAAAGGGCAGAGGTTGAAGGCGTTGAAAATCAGCTTGCCCGGCGGGTAGCAGGCACCAGCCATGTATTCCCTACGCACACTCTCGGTGAGCTGTTGGAAGTAGGGCTTTTCAAACTCTCCTTGCAGATGTCGTTTCCATGACTCTTCTATCTGTACGTTCATAATGCTTGCTTTCTATTGTCATGATGCCGTGTTGTCGTGTTGAAAGGCATCAACTGTTTGTTTTTACGCTACAAAGTTAAGTTCTTTTTTCGGATTCTACAACTATTTCTTTAAAAAAGTATTTAATATTTGGTGGCGTGGGGATTTTTTTCTACCTTTGCACTTTCAAAAAATGAAAATTGAAAATTGAAGATTGAAAATGGCAAAGAGATTCGCCGAATATAGCGGCTTGAACCTGACAAAGGTAAACAACGAGATCTTAGAGAAGTGGAAAGAGCAAGACATCTTCCACCGGTCGATAGACGAGCGCGAGGGCTGTCCTCAGTTCGTATTCTTCGAGGGACCTCCCTCGGCCAACGGCCATCCGGGCATCCATCATGTGCTGGCCCGCTCGATCAAGGACACCTTCAACCGCTACAAGACCATGCAGGGCTTCCAGGTGAAGCGCAAGGCCGGCTGGGATACTCACGGTCTGCCCGTGGAACTGGGCGTGGAGAAGGAACTGGGCATCACCAAGGCCGACATCGACAACAAGGAAAGTGAAAAATACATCTCGACCGAGGACTACAACCGCAAGTGCCGCGAGAACGTGATGATGTTCACTGCCGAATGGCGTGAGCTGACCGAGCGCATGGGCTACTTCGTAGACCTCGACCACCCCTATATCACCTACGACAACAAGTACATCGAGACGCTGTGGTACCTGCTGAAGCAGTTCTACCAGAAGGGTCTGCTCTATAAGGGCTACACCATCCAGCCTTACTCGCCTGCTGCCGGCACGGGCCTCTCTTCTCACGAGCTGAACCAGCCCGGCTGCTACCGCGACGTGAAGGACACCACCTGCACGGCCCTGTTCAAGGCCGTCACCGTGCCCGACGGTTTGCCCGTCGGGAAAACCTACTTCATGGCGTGGACTACAACCCCTTGGACGCTGGCAGCCAACACGGCACTCTGCGTAGGGCCGAAGATTGACTATGTGGCCCTGGAAACCTATAATCCCTATACGGCTGAACCAATCGTCGTGATTCTGGCCGATGCCCGTGTGCCGGCCTATTTCGATACCGCAGCCGAGATTACCGACGGCGGCGAGATGCCTGAATTCAAGAAAGGCGACAAGTTCCTGCCCTACCGCGTGGTGGGACGCTACAAGGGTACCGAACTCGTAGGCATGGAATACGAGCAGCTACTGCCCATGATACGTCCGATGGGCGATGCCTTCCGCGTTATCCCCGGCGACTATGTGACGACGGAAGATGGTGCTGGTATCGTGCATATCGCTCCGAACTTCGGTGCCGACGATGCCTTCGTGGCCAAGAAAGCCGGCATCTGTCCCATCGTGCTCATCGACAAGAAGGGTGCCGAGCGTCCCGTGGTCGACCTGCAGGGCAAGTATTACTTGGTGGAAGATCTCGATAAAGACTTCGTAGCTAAATATGTAGACGTAGAAAAATGGCAAAAGTATAGTGGCCGTTATGTTAAAAACGCCTACGACGAGACGCTCACCGACAAGGATGAGACACTCGACATCTCGATCTGCATGGACCTGAAGGCCGAGGGTAAGGTGTTCAAGATTGAGAAGCACGTACACAACTATCCCCACTGCTGGCGTACGGACAAGCCCGTGCTCTACTATCCGCTCGACTCGTGGTTCATCCGTAGCTCGTCGATGAAGGAGCGCATGAGCGAGCTGAACAAGACCATCAACTGGCAGCCCGAGTCGACAGGCTCAGGCCGTTTCGGCAACTGGCTCGACAACCTGAACGACTGGAACCTCTCACGCTCACGCTTCTGGGGCACACCGCTGCCCATCTGGCGCAGCGAGGACGGAGAGGAGAAGTGCATAGGAAGTCTCGAAGAACTCTATAACGAGATTGAGAAGGCTGTGGCTGCCGGTGTGATGACGTCGAACCCGCTGAAGGACAAGGGCTTCGTGCCGGGCGACATGTCGCAGGAGAACTACGGCAGAATTGACGTTCACCGTCCTTACGTGGACTATATCAAGCTGGTGAGCGAGAGCGGAAAGCCCATGAAGCGCGAAAGCGACTTGGTCGACGTGTGGTTCGACTCTGGCTCGATGCCCTATGCACAAATACATTATCCGTTTGAAAATAAAGAACTGATTGACAATAAGTTAGCATTTCCGGCAGACTTTATCAACGAAGGCGTTGACCAGACACGTGGCTGGTTCTTCACACTGCATGCCATCGCCACGATGATCTTCGACTCGGTGGCTTTCAAGAATGTTATCTCTACGGGCTTGGTGCTCGATGCCAAGGGCAACAAGATGTCGAAACATGTGGGCAACGTGGTCAACCCGTTCGACATGATCGAGAAATACGGTTCGGATGCCGTTCGCTTCTATATGATGACCAACAGCGAGCCGTGGGACAATCTGAAGTTCGATCCCGAGGGCGTGGCAGAGATCAGCCGCAAGTTCTTCGGGACGCTGTACAACACCTACTCGCTGTTTGCGATGTATGCCAACGTGGATGGCTTCGAAGCCCCTGGAGTCCCCCTGTCGTCCCCCGAGGGGGACACAATAGCCCCTATCGGCAAAACTAATGAAGCCCCCTCGGAGGCAGTAGATGGGGCTACTCCTTCTGAGTTCGACCGCTGGATTCTGTCTTGCCTGAACTCGCTGGTGAAGGGCGTGGAGACGGAACTGAACAATTACGACCCAACCCGTGCCGGCCGTCTGATCGACAAGTTCGTCGACGAAGACCTGTCTAACTGGTACGTGCGCCTGAACAAGAAGCGCTTCTGGGGCAAGGAGATGGACGAAGACAAGCTGGCCGCCTACCAGACGCTCTACGAGTGCCTGCTGACGGTGTCGAAACTGCTGGCTCCGTTTGCACCGTTCTTTGCCGACCGTCTCTACTGCGACCTTGGCGGTCCATTGGATTCCGTACACTTAGAGAAGTTCCCTGTGGCCGACATGAGCCTCGTCGACAAAGACCTGGAGGAACGCATGGACGTGGCCCAGCGCATCACCACCATTGTGTTGGCCCTGCGCCGCAAGGAGGGCATCAAGGTGAAGCAGCCCCTGCAGACGCTGATGATTCCGCCCGTTGATGCCCAGCAGAAGGCTGTCATTGAGAGCGTGAAACAGATTTTCCTGCAAGAGGTGAACGTGAAAGAGGTGAAGTTTGTCGAGGGTGCCGGTATCTTAGTGAAGAAGGTGAAGTGCAACTTCCGTACGATGGGCAAGAAGTTCGGCAAGCTGATGAAGGGCGTTGCGGCTCAGGTGGATGCCCTGACGCAGGAGCAGATTGCCCAGTTGGAGAAAGAAGGCACCATCGGCATCAACGTGGAAGGCCAGAACCTCACTGTTGAGGCTGCCGACGTCGACATCATCAGTGAGGACATCCCCGGCTGGCTGATGGGCAATGAGGGCAATCTGACCGTGGCACTTGACGTTACACTGACCGACGAGTTGAAGAACGAGGGTATGGCTCGCGAACTGGTGAACCGCATCCAGAACATCCGCAAAAAGAGCGGACTGGAGATAACCGACCGCATCACCGTCGACATCGAGCCTAACGAGGCTGCCTCAAAGGCTGTCGAAGCCTTTGGCGACTATATTGCCCGCCAGGTATTGGCCGACGAAATCCGGCTGACTCAAAACGACGGACAGCCGGTTGAGTTTGACGACTTTAACCTGAACATTAAGGTGACGAAGAAGTAAATCGCGTAATGTCGAAATAACGAAATGTCGAAATAACGAAATGTCGAAAAAACGAAATGTCGAAAAAACGAAATGTCGAAAAAACGAAACTGTAATAAAACTAAGACCTATGGCTGAAAAAACACGTTACTCGGACGAGGAACTCGAGGAGTTCCGCGAGATTATCAATGAGAAACTAACACTGGCCAAGCGCGACTATGACCAGATGATGAACGCACTGATGAATAAAGACTCAAACGACGTAGACGACACCTCGCCCACTTACAAGGCATTGGAAGAGGGCAGTGCCACTCAGTCGAAAGAAGATCTCATTCAGTTTGCTGCCCGTCAGCAGAAGTTTATTCAGGGCCTGAAAGCCGCACTGGTGCGTATTGAGAACAAGACCTATGGCATCGACCGCATCACGGGAAAGCTCATTCCCAAGGAGCGCTTGAAAGCTGTGCCTCATGCCACATTGAGTGTGGAATCGAAGGAAATGGAAAGGAATAGGAAGTAATCTGAGGATTGTAAATTGATTATTGAGAAGTTTTTAACCCGCGGACGATTGGCGACAATCCTTGTTGTCGCCATTCTCCTTATTGACCAGCTGATAAAAATCTGGGTGAAGACCTCGATGCATCTGCATGAGAGCATACATGTCTTCGACTGGTTCTACCTCTCTTTCATTGAGAACAACGGCATGGCATACGGCATGCAGCTTGGCTCGAAGCTCTTGCTGTCACTCTTTCGTGTCGTGGCCATCGGTCTGTTGGCCTATTACCTTTGGATACAGGTGGGCAAGAAGGCGCGTAGGGGCTATATAGTCTGTTTGTCGATGATACTGGCCGGTGCGGCAGGCAACCTGATTGACTGCTTGTTCTACGGTCTCTGTTTCGAAGCGTCAACACCCTATACCATAGCCTCCTTGGTGCCGTTTGGCGATGGTTATGCGCCTTTCCTCATGGGCAAGGTGGTCGATATGTTCTACTTCCCGCTCATAGTAACCACCTATCCCAGCTGGTTTCCTTTCTGGGGGGGCGAGGAATTCATATTCTTTAGTCCTGTATTCAACTTTGCCGATGCCTGCATTTCTGTTGGTGTCGTGGCTTTGCTGCTTTTCTATCGCAAGGAGATTAGCGGGATTACACTGAAGCGTGAGTAGGCTATATATTATTATAATAGGTGTAGTGGCCTTGTGGCTGACGGCCTCCTGCAAGTCGGGAACGCCCAAACAGTTCATACAACCCGATGAGATGGAGGACATACTCGTAGACTATCATCTTGCAATGGCGCTGGCCGATGAGACAAACCAGCGTGTATATAATCAGCAGTACTACGTAGAGAGCGTCCTGAGGGAACATGGCGTGACGCGTACCGAGTTCGATTCGTCGCTGGTTTATTACTACACTCGTTCCGACAGGTTCTCACTGATGTATCGGCGCGTTTTGGACCGATTGGAAGAGAAGGCGCTCTCGCTGGGTGCTACCGAAGGTGAGATAGGAAAATATGCAATGCTCAATGCTGAGGGCGATACTGCCAACATCTGGCCCGACCGAAGAACGTTGCTTCTCTTGCCAATACCGCCCTTCAACAGACTCGATTTTGCCCTTGAGGCAGATAGCACATACAAGAAAGGCGATGTCTTCCTTATGCAGTTCATGGCCGACTACATGTTTCAGGACGGGGTTAAGGACGGTGTTTTCTATGTGGCCGTCGAATATCCTGATACGGTCGTTTCCCGCATCTCACGCTTCCATTACTCAGGACTTAACCAGCTGCGCATTGAAACTGCCGATACGGCTTGTGTCAAAGGTCTGAAAGGCTTCTTCTACTTGGGCGGAGCCAACGAGCAAAGTACCACGCTTCGCCTGCTGTTTATCAATAGTATTCAGCTCATACGTTTTCACAAAAAGGATGAACCCAAGAAACAGACGCAGGATAGCGTCGCACGAATTGAAGCTGCCCAATGGTCAGAGCCTGACACTGCAAGTCATCGAGATACAGTCGGGGGTCGTGTCAAGTTATTACCCTCTTTTGGGCGAGCCGTCACAAACAGAATGGTTAGCCGGCCTGATTCAGCTAAGGCGCGATGAAGAGGGTCGCTTGCATGCCTATTATCATAATAAATTATTGGAATAAAAGTAACTAAAACCTGATAAGAAATGAATTTGAAAGTACGTTTGGCAGTGATGAACTTCTTGGAGTTCGCTGTCTGGGGAGCTTATCTCACCTGTATGGGAAACTATCTGGGGGTGGCCGGTCTTGGTGAGCAGATAGCCTGGTTCTATGCCATTCAAGGCATTGTGTCGATTTTCATGCCCACTATCATGGGTATTGTAGCTGATAAATATATTCAGCCGCAGCGACTGTTAGGACTCTGCCATTTAGCAGCAGGTGCGGCAATGCTCTGCTGTTGGTGGATGGGTGTGGAGGCTGGTTTCGGACAGGAGCTGCCCAACAAGTCGTCTTTCATTGTGATGTATGCCGTGAGTGTGGCTTTCTTCATGCCGACGATTGCCTTGGCCAATACGACAGCATTCACTGTCTTAAAGGAGAATGGCATGGACACCGTGAAGGATTTCCCGCCCATTCGTGTGTTGGGTACTATTGGCTTCATTGCCACCATGTGGTTTGTAAACTGTGCTGTGTGGCAGGACGGTTCGTTCTCGTTCACATTGTCTGAGAACGCCCATAAGTTCCAGTACACCTATATGCAGTTCTTTGTGTCAGGCTTGCTCAGCTTGTTGCTTTTTGCCTATTGTTTCACGTTGCCACAGTGTCCACTGGTTAAGAAAGAGGGTGTGTCGCTGGTTGAGAGTCTTGGGTTGAATGCTTTCAAGTTGTTTAAGACGAGGAGAATGGCCCTGTTCTTCATTTTTTCCGCTCTGCTTGGTATGTGTTTGCAGGTGACCAACGGCTATGCCGGCCCGTTTATCACCAGTTTCAAGGGTAGTGCCGATGAGGCTGTTGCCACTTCCTTTGCAGCCAACAATGCCACCCTTCTTACCTCTATTTCCCAAGTCAGCGAGGCGCTCTGCATTCTTATGATACCTTTCTTCCTGAAGCGCTTCGGCATTAAGGTCGTCATGCTCATGTCGATGTTTGCCTGGGTGTTCCGCTTCGGTTTCTTTGGCTTGGGCAATCCTGCCATGCCCGGTGTGCTCCTCTTTGTACTTTCGTGTATCGTCTATGGCGTGGCTTTCGACTTCTTCAACGTCTCTGGAGGCATTTTCGTTGATCAGGAGTGTGAACCCTCTATCAAGGCTTCGGCACAGGGACTCTTCATGATGATGACCAACGGCTTGGGCGCTACGATTGGTACGCTGGCAGCAGGCGAGATTGTCAACCACTACTGTTCCTGGAAAGACGGTTTCCTCTTGGGCGAGTGGCAGACGTGCTGGTTCATCTTTGCTGCTTTCGCACTCGTGGTGGGCGTGTCGTTTGCATTGGTGTTCAAGCCTGAGAAATAAGAGACGGTAAGACAGAGGGATATGGAGAGAACGAAACTACGATTTGAAAGCATCCGCCAGGTAATGGGCAATGCCGAACTATCGGTCGTCATGCTTACCGACGAGGCTCGCGAGCATGCCCTTACGGTGATATGCGACGAGCCGATGACCCGTCAGTATCTCCTGCGCCTTCAGCATTCTTCCATCTGTTCCGATAGGCTGCCGGAGGCTCTTGTGCAGATGCTCACCGTAGGACATGAGATGATGGTATTCGGATTGCACGATGGTCAGTATCAGGTGGTGTTGGCCGACGTGCAATATGAGCGGAATACGCGTATCAGAATGAGTGATGCCGTCTTGCTCTCCATGATTTCCGACATACCTCTTTATATGGAAGCGTCGCTGTTTAGGCAGCAAAGTGTTCTCTTCAATGAAAATGACCAAGGAGTGTCTATTCCCATTAATACCATGGATGTTCCACGGCTTAACATGGCCATGCAGCATGCCATTAATGAAGAAAATTACGAGCTGGCCTCAAAGTTACGCGACGAGATTAAGAGAAGAACGGTAAAAGGTTGAGAACAGGAGCCCAAAGAGCAATGGTAAACGAATGAAAGAGACTCGATATTTCTATGTACCGAATGCTGCCCACCGTCAGGAATTGCCTGAGGATGAGGCCCAGCATGCCGTCCGTGTGTTACGGCTTCAAGCTGGCGACGAGATGATGCTCATAGACGGTGAGGGCTGCTTCTATCGGGCTGTGGTTACAATGGCCGCTGCCCACCGCTGCCACTATGATATTCAGGAAACGCTGCCGCAGCAACCTACATGGCAGGGCCATCTTCATTTGGCCATGGCACCGACGAAGATGATGGATAGGGTGGAGTGGATGACGGAAAAGGCCACCGAGATAGGTTTCGACGAGCTTTCGCTGCTCGACTGTCAGTTCTCTGAGCGCCGTATGGTGAAGATGGAGCGCCTGGAACGTATCGTTGTATCGGCCATGAAGCAAAGTCGGAAGGCATGGAAGCCCGTGGTCAACGAGATGCAGTCGTTCAAGCAGTTTGTCGCAGTTCATCAGGAAGGGCACCGTTACATTGCCCATTGTTATGAAGAGGTGCCGAGAGTCAATCTTTTTGACGAACTTCAAAAAGTGTTTTCACCTCCTGTCCCCAATCTCTTGCCAGTCACCGTTCTTATCGGTCCCGAAGGCGACTTCTCTATTGAGGAGGTACGTATGGCAGTCGAGGCAGGCTTCGTCTCAGTAGATTTGGGAAAGAGCCGTTTGCGTACGGAAACGGCAGCCCTTTCGGCTGTGATGATGATGCAACTGGTTGCGTCACAGACTGGTAATGCTTCCCAATGAGATAACTTAATACTTAACAATTGAAAGAATGACAAAACTGAAAGAGCTGATTTATACACAACGCAGTATGGCTACGAAATGGTGCCCAATCGTATTTTCATTGGTCATCTGTCATTTAGTATTTCCTGTAAAGGCACAGCAGAGGGTGCAGATTCGTGATGTCTTTTCCAGTATGCCCGATTCTCTGATGCCCACGCTTACTAAGAACAACCGCCTCGATATGATTGATTTTATTGATGCGAAGATGCGGGCCGAGGTGACCAATCTGCTTGAGGGCGATTCTGAGATGCTTGCGCTTTCTGACGACAGTCTTACCCTGCGCATGAGTCCGGTGCTGACTATAACCATGTACTTGCTCTCCACCGAGAACGAATACGACAGCTTGCACCAGGTGATTTGTATGGAGCGAACCTACAAGCTGTCGTCTGACACTACTCAGCAAACCGTCCGTTCATTCTATAGCTTGAAGTGGAGTCCGTTGCAACATCTTCTTGATGTCGACGAAAAGAAGCTACGTCAGCTTCCTCGCTCAACCATCCTGAAACGCGATGAAGAAATGGACAGCTACTACAAAATATGATAAAGGAACTTCCTGCACTATACGCTCGACTGCCACAAGTGTCGGCACTGGCAAAAGAAATTGAGAAAAATAAGAGTAGAACGGTTTTTCTCGAAGGTTTGTTGGCATCTTCAGGTGCTATGCTTTTCAGTGTGTTGAAGACGAAAGCGCAACAGACGATGCTCTTTGTCATGCAGGATGCCGACGAGGCAGGCTATTTCTATCACGATCTTTGTCAGATAATGGGTGAGTCGTCGGTGTTTTTCTTCCCGTCGAGCTATCGCCGTGCCATTAAGTATGGTCAGAAAGACCCTGCCAACGAGATTCTCCGAACGGAAGCGCTGACACAAATGAAGAGTGCCTCCACAGGGCTATATGTGGTCTCTTACCCTGAAGCCCTGGCCGAAATGGTGGTGACGAGAAGGAATCTGGATAGTCGAACCCTCACACTTGAACAGGGTCAGACGGTTGAGGTGGATGGCGTTTGCGAGAAGCTGAGGGAGTTTGGATTCCGTGAGGTCGACTATGTCTATGAGCCGGGGCAATTTGCACTACGTGGCAGCATAGTTGATGTGTTCTCGTTCAGTCATGAGTTTCCTTTCCGCATCGATTTCTTTGGCGACGAGATTGACTCCATCCGTACCTTTGAGGTAGAAAACCAGTTGTCGAAGGAACGTCGTGACAGGGTCGATATTGTGCCCGAACTGGCTACAGTCGAGGAGAAAGAATCGGTGCTACGGTTCCTGCCAAAGGACACCATACTTGTGTTCAAGGATTATTTCTATACTCGCGATGCTGTGGAGCACACCTACCAAGAAGGCTTCTCGTCGCAGGCATTAAAAGAACGGCTTGAAACAGCTACGGAGATAGAGCAGCGTGAGATAGAGTATGAGATGCGGCGCGAAAGCCAGATAATCACGGGCAGCCAGTTTGCAAATGATGCCGAGGCGTTCCGAAGGATTGAGTTTGGCCATCGGCCTTCAGGGACTCCCGATGCCACTATTCGTTTCAATATCTCTGTGCAACCCCTTTTCCACAAGAATTTCGATTTGCTGGCCAAGACTTTCGGCGATTATCGGCGGAAAGGCTATAGAATCTATGTGCTGGCTGATAGTCAGAAGCAGAACGAAAGATTGAAAGAGATACTGGAATCCACCCAATCTCCGCTTCTCAAAGAAGAAGAGGCAGGAGCAGTGCTGTTTACTCCTGTTTCCCACACAATTCACGAAGGGTTTGTTGACAACGACTTGCACATTTGCCTTTTCACCGATCACCAGATCTTTGACCGTTTCCATAAGTATAATCTGAAGAGCGACAAGGCTCGCAGCGGCAAGGTGGCTCTGACACTCAAGGAGATTCAGCAGTTTGAGATAGGCGACTATGTGGTGCATGTGGATCACGGCATTGGTAAGTTCGGCGGATTGGTAAGGATGCCGATAACGACTCCCGATGGGAAACAGGCTTTTCAGGAGATGATAAAAATCATTTACCAGCGTGGCGATGCCATCTATGTCTCAATCCATTCTTTGTATAAAGTGTCGAAATACAAGTCGCAGGAGAATGGTGAGGCGCCCCGCATGTCGACTCTTGGTACTGGTCAGTGGGAGCGGCTGAAGGAGCGCACCAAGAAGCATATCAAGGATATTGCCCGCGACCTGATCAAGCTCTATGCCTCGCGCCGCCACCAGAAAGGATTCGCTTTCTGTCGCGACACCTACCTGCAGCATGAGCTTGAGGCTTCGTTCCTTTATGAAGACACGCCCGACCAGCTGAAAGCTACCCAAGAGGTGAAGGCCGATATGGAGAGTCCAAGACCTATGGACCGTCTGGTTTGTGGCGACGTGGGCTTTGGCAAGACCGAAGTGGCCGTTCGTGCCGCCTTCAAGGCTGCCGTCGATGGCAAGCAAGTGGCTGTGCTCGTGCCCACCACTGTGCTGGCCTATCAGCACTACCGAACTTTCTCTGGCAGGTTGAAGGACATGCCCGTTCGTGTAGACTATCTCACTCGTGCCCGCTCGGCCAAGCAGACGAAAGAGCTGTTAGCCGATCTTGAGGCTGGCAAGATAGATATCTTGATTGGTACGCACAAGCTGATAGGCAAGAACGTTCGATTCAAGGACTTAGGACTCCTTATCATAGACGAGGAGCAGAAGTTTGGCGTTTCTACAAAAGAGAAGTTGCGCCAGATGAAGACCAATGTCGATACGCTCACCATGTCGGCCACGCCGATACCTCGCACACTCCAGTTCTCACTGGTCGGTGCTCGTGACCTGAGTGTCATCCAGACACCGCCGCCAAACCGTTATCCCATTCAAACGGAAATACACACTTTCGGCCCTGAGATTATCGTCGATGCCATCAACTTCGAGATGTCGCGTAATGGCCAGATCTACTTCGTGAACAATCGCATTAGTGACTTGTCGCACATTGCCGAGATGGTTAAGAAGTATATTCCTGATTGCCGCATTGCTATTGGCCATGGCCAGATGAATCCTGAAGAACTGGAGCAGATTGTGCTCGACTTCTCCAACTATGACTATGACGTGTTGCTCTCGACGACTATTGTTGAGAACGGTATCGATATTCCCAATGCCAACACCATTATTATTAATAGTGCGCAGAACTTCGGTCTCTCCGACCTTCATCAGATGCGTGGTCGTGTTGGTCGTGGCAACCGCAAGGCCTTCTGCTACTTGCTGGCCCCGCCACTGGCAGCCCTTCCTGTCGATGCCCGGCGTCGTTTAGAGGCGTTAGAGAACTTCAGCGACCTTGGCTCTGGCATCAACATCGCTATGCAGGACCTTGATATTCGCGGTGCTGGCAATTTGCTTGGGGCCGAACAGAGCGGTTTCATTTCCGACCTGGGCTTCGAGACCTACCAGAAGATATTGAATGAGGCGATGACAGAACTGAGGAACGAAGGCCCCGCATCCGATTCCTCTCGCACTGAAGAGGGAAAAACACGCTCTCATGGCGGAAATGTAGCAAAAGTGCAGCCTTACACCGCGAGAGAGGATGGGGGCGAGGCTTTTGTGTCTGACTGTACCCTCGAAAGCGATCTTGAGATGTACTTCCCTGACCAATATGTGCCCAGTGACTCAGAGCGTATGCTGCTCTATCGTGAACTCGATAGCATACGCGACGACCAAGGTCTTGATGCCTATCGTGAGCGGTTGAAGGACCGTTTCGGTTCCATTCCCCATGTTGCCGAAGAGTTGTTGCAGGTGGTGCCCTTGCGTCGCTATGGCAAGTCGTTGGGGTGCGAGCAGATTATGCTGAAGCAGGGGCGCATGTTCCTTTTCTTTGTGAGCAATCCGCATAGTCCTTTCTACCAGAGTCCTGCCTTTGGCCGTATTCTCGATTTTGTGGGAACCAATCCTCGTCGCTGCAATTTCCGCGACCAGAATGGAAAACGCTCCCTTGTCGTTGACAAAATTTCGACCGTAGAAGAGGCTGTTCGTGTGCTGAAAGGCATGACAGCCGCTCCAACAAACTGAATAGTATGGAAACAGTGTATAAGACATTCGTCTTTGACCTCGATGGAACATTGCTGAACACACTCAATGATTTGGCACAGGCCACCAACTATGCACTTCGTGTTCATGGAATGGCTGAGCGAACGGTCGACGAAGTGCGCCGTTTTGTGGGTAATGGTGTGAGGCGGCTTATTGAGCAAGCCGTTGCTCCAGGCACCGACTCCTGCGAGACCGGGCGTGTGCTGGCAACGTTCCAAAGCTATTATCTTCAGCATTCTTTAGATGCGACACTTCCATACCGGGGTATTCCTGAGATGCTCGCCATTTTGCGTGAACGGGGTTGTAGGCTGGCTGTTGTGAGCAACAAGTTTGATGCTGCCACCAAGGCATTGTGCCGTCATTTCTTCCCAGACACGATTGAGGTGGCTATTGGCGAGCATGAGGCGCAGGGCATTCGTAAGAAACCAGCACCCGATACCGTGATTGAAGCCTTGCGGCAACTCGGTGTCTCGTCGGCAGGTGCCGTCTATGTGGGCGACAGTGATGTAGACATTCTCACCGCCCGCAACTCCAATCTTCCGTGTATCAGTGTGCTGTGGGGATTCCGAGACCGTGAGTTTCTCCAGTCTCACGGTGCCACCACTTTTGTTGAGACACCAATGGAATTGTGCAAGCTGTAGTCTAACATGATGCAAGCCCATCCGTTATCCTCTTTTTGATCTATCAGGGAGAGTCCCAGTGATTGTGTCTTTTCCAGCATTAATGCAATGTCGCTTGTATAGAATCCGCTGAGCAGAAGATGGGCTCCGTCAGTCATCTTCGAGCAGAATGCGGGCAGGTCGGCCAGTAGAATATTGCGGTTGATGTTGGCCGCTACCACGTCGAATGTTCCTTCCACCTCTTTTAATATAGTAGCGTCGCCCAGTAGCGAAGTGAATCTTTTGTCTACACCGTTGATTACCGCATTGTGGCGGGCATTGTCAGCACTCCACTCGTCGATGTCGTAGCCAACGGCCTCACGTGCCCCTTGCCTGAGGGCCACTATTCCCAGAATGCCTGTTCCGCAGCCGCAGTCGAGCACTCGCTTGCCTTCCAAGGAGAGCGTGAGGAGGAATGACACCATCATGCGTGTCGTCTCATGATTGCCCGTGCCGAAGGCCTGATGGGCATCAATCTCGATTGAAAGCGGATAGTAGGCAGCAGGCAAGTGGCGCCCGTCGTGGATTATGCAGCGGTTGTCGATGACAATCGGATCAAAGCCTTCCTGCTCCCAAGTCTCATTCCAGTTTTTGTCAATAGCCTTGCTTACGGTAAACGACGTGTTTACTCCCGGTAAACAGTATGTTTGCAAGGAGCAAACAAGCTGTTTGCTGTCGAAGAGCGACTCTTGCACGTAACCTTTCAAACCGTGTTCCGTTTCCTCGAAACTCTCAAAACCAGCTTCGCCAGCCTGTGCTGCAATAATGTCACGTGCGTCTTGCATCAGGCTTTCAGGGGCGTCAATGGTGAACTCAACCTCGTAATACTTCATGTCATGATGTTAAATAATGGTGCAAAATTATAAAAAATAGGGAAAAACCTATCATGTTTTAGGGTTTTTCCGTATATTTGCATGGAAAAAAGACGTACTTTTGTAACGTGATAGTATAATTTAATAATTTGTAAGATATGAAAAAGATGATTCTCTTCACAGCTTTGCTGGTGGCATTGCCCCTGACAATGCATGCTCAGGACGATGATATGTACTTCGTCCCCACGAAAAAGAATGTGGATGAGTTCAATTCTCGTCGCTATGGTATGCCCCAGTCGACCTACTATGAGGGTTCTTCGCGCAGCGTCGATGAGTATAATCGGCGTATGGGTGGCAGCAGCTACGAGGTGATAGGCAACGACTCGTCTGATGTCATTGATTTTTCGGGTGTGCAGGGTGTCTATCCTGACTCCGTAGGCGACTTCCAGCTGACGAGGCAGATGGCTCGTTGGGATGGCTATACGCCGACCGATGCCTATTGGGAAGGCTATGAGCGCGGTCGTAGCGACGAGTGGCGCATGTCCACGTGGCACTCGCCTTGGTACTACACCTCATACTATCCTTGGTATGACACTTATTGGTATTCTCCCTGGTATTACTCTTCGTGGCATATTGGATGGTACGATCCTTGGTACTATCGTCCCTATTACGGTGGCTATTATGGCTATTATGGTTGGGGTGGTGCCTATCATGGCGGTCGTGCCCGGACGAGTACCTATGCCCGCAATGGCAATACCGGAACGCTGAGTCGCTATGGCGAAGGGCACGGACGCTTCTCTGGTTCGCGTAGCACCGTGCTTAACTCTAACGGTTCTTCATCGACAGCCCGAACAAACAGCGGTGTATCGACAAACCGAAGCAATGGCAATTTCAGTGGCTCGCGTGCTACAACCATCAACCGTTCGTCGTCATCGTCGTCGAATAGCAGTTCCGGTCGCGCAAGTAGTGGCGGTTTCAGCGGCAGTCGTGGTGGTAGTCTTGGCGGTGGCAGCAGCAGTGGCGGCGGTCGTAGCGGCGGTATTGGCGGCGGTAGTCTTGGCGGTGGCCGAAGATAGAATGCTTCCTGTTCTTCAAAACAATTGTTCAAAGTTAATAATAATGTAAAATAGGAGAGTATGAAAAGATATTTGTTTTCAGTTGCTTTAGCCATGACTTCGCTCTTGGCAGCAGCACAGGACGCTTACGAGTCTTCGCGCCTGTTGGGTAACGACTTGAATGGAACGGCTCGCTATGTGGGCATGGGTGGTGCAATGGAGGCCCTTGGCGCTGAGATTTCTACTATGTCAACCAATCCTGCTGGTATTGGCTTGTTTCGCCATAGTTCGGTAAGTGCCTCAATGGGCATCGTATCCCAGTCGGGTGTCGACGTGTTCGATGATTTGGGCAAGACAAACGTAAGTTTTGACCAGGCGGGCTTTGTCTATTCCACGCAGCTGAACAGGACATCGTTCGTTAATTTTGGCATCAACTATCACAAGAGTCGCAACTTCGACCAGATCCTCTCGGCTTCCATGAGAGCAGGGCAAGGAGCCGCAATGAACTCGCTCAATAAGCTCACTTATATGAAGAACTCGCTTGGCAATTCGATCGACGGCGGCTATGACTTGGCTTTCCAGACCGACAATGCCGGCAAGATTATTGGCATAATGGGTTATGAGAGCTGGGACAGTGGCGACAGGGCACAGACCTTCACACAGTTCGACTACCTCAATGCCAATGCCGTGCTTTGGGACCATAACGACAACAAGCTCTATTACAGCGATGCCAACGGTTATGACTTCAACCGCTCGCATAGAGGCTCTATTTCAGACGTTGATGTGAACCTGAGTGGCAATGTGGGCAATCGCGTGTATTTAGGCATGACACTGGGACTTCACAACGTGAACTATCTGGGATTCACGGAGTATACCGAGCACATGGTCAATTCCCAGAAGGTGCCCACTGATGACATTCATTACAGTGACGAGCGCAAGATAACGGGTATGGGTTTCGACATCAACGTGGGAGCCATCTTCCGTCCTGTCGAAGAGTCGCCTTTCAGGGTCGGTGTCTATATCGCCACCCCTACCTGGTACGAGCTGACAACCGAAAATCACACCGAAGTATGGGGCAAAGGCTTCCGTGGAAAGAACAGTGCCGGATATGATGAGTATAAGTTCAAGCTCTTTACTCCTTGGAGGTTTGGCTTGAGCCTTGGCCATACGATTGGAAATAGTGTTGCCTTGGGAGCCACCTACGACTATTCCGGCTACAGTTCGACCGATGTTCGCGTGAACACAGGGCGCAATGACTATGGTGACATGGAATCGGTGAGCGACCGCGTGATGAACGCCAATGTGACAAAGTCGCTCAAGGGCGTCTCGACACTCAAGGTCGGCGTAGAACTGAAGCCCGTTGCCGAAGTGGCTGTCAGAGCCGGTTACAACTACGTTTCGCCGATGTATTCGGCAAAGGGTATGCGCGATACGCAAATCAGCTCGAATGGTGTGATGTATGCCTCGACGGCCGATTACACGAACTGGAAGGCCACAAACCGATTCACCTGCGGACTGGGCTACAAGACGGGAGGCTTCAATGTCGATCTGGCCTATCAGTACAATATGACCAAGGGCGATTTCTATCCTTTCCAGAACAAAGTGACTTATCTCGATGAGTATGGCACTATGCAGGAAACAACCGACTTCTCGAAAGCAACAGAGGTCAGCTTCAAGCGTCATCAGATCATGCTCACCTTGGGATATACGTTCTAAACTTGCATAAAGATGCAATGACATGGCCCGAATTTAGAATTTGGGCCTTTTTTTTTGCTGGTTCAGAAAGTTTTCGTACCTTTGCGCATCAGTAATAGAATAATAACAAAAAATGAGATGAAAAAGTTACTTTTAGGCGACCAGGCCATAGCGCAAGGAGCCATCGACGCTGGGCTAAGCGGAGTGTATGCTTATCCCGGCACACCCTCAACAGAGATTACGGAGTATATACAGGACTCGCCACAGGCACGTGAGCGAGGCATTCACAGCCGTTGGTCGACTAATGAGAAGACGGCCATGGAGGCCGCGTTGGGCATGTCGTTCATGGGCAAGCGGTCGCTGGTCTGCATGAAGCATGTGGGTTTGAATGTCTGTGCCGACCCGTTTGTTAACAGTGGCATGACAGGCACGAATGGTGGCGTGGTGGTGCTCGTGGCCGACGACCCTTCGATGCACTCTTCGCAGGACGAGCAGGACTCGCGCTTCTACGGCAAGTTTGCCATGGTGCCCACGTTCGAGCCGTCTAATCAGCAGGAAGCCTACGACATGATGAGCGTGGCTTACGAGTTCTCAGAGAAGGTGGGCCTGCCCGTGCTGATGCGCGTCACCACTCGCATGGCTCACAGTCGCGCCGTGGTAGAGTGTGCTGACGTGCCACGTCAGCAAAACGACCTGAACTACAACGCCAAGGCCAGCAACTGGGTGTTGCTTCCTGCCTTTGCCCGCAAGCGCAATGAGGTGGTCACAGGCCAACAGCCCATGCTCGAGCAGGCCGCCGTCGTAAGTCCTTATAATAAATATGTTGATGCGCCCGACCATAAGTTAGGCATCATTGCCAGTGGCATCGCCTATAATTATCTGATGGAATGCTATCCTAATGACGACTGTCCCTATCCCGTGCTGAAGGTGTCGCAATATCCTTTGCCCAAACAGCTGGTCCGCCGCATGACCGACGACTGCGAGCAGGTGCTCGTAGCCGAAGAAGGACAGCCTTTTATTGAAGACATGGTGCGCGGCGTGATGCCGGGCAATGCCGTCATTAAAGGTCGCTTGACGGGCGAGCTGCCCCGCACGGGCGAGCTGAACCCTGATTTGCTGAAAAAGGCGTTGGGACTGCCTACCGACGAAGCCTATAAGACCTGCGAAGACGTGGCTCCGCGTCCGCCGGCACTCTGTCAGGGCTGCGGTCACCGCGATGTCTATACCGCTTTGAACCAGGTGCTGCTCGACTATCCCAATGCTCGCGTCTTCGGCGACATCGGCTGCTATACGCTGGGATTTCTGCCTCCTTACAAGGCCATCCACTCGTGTGTCGACATGGGTGCCTCGATCACGATGGCCAAGGGTGCCTCGGATGCAGGCCAGTGGCCGGCACTTGCCATTATCGGCGACTCGACGTTTACCCACAGCGGTATGACAGGCCTGCTCGATGCTGCCAACGAGAATGCAAACATCGTAGTTATCATCAGCGACAATCTCACCACCGCCATGACGGGTGGTCAGGACTCTGCCGGCACGAATAAGTTCGAGGCCATCTGCCGTGCCCTTGGCGTCAGCGACGAGCATCTGCACGTGGTCAACCCCATTCCGAAGAATATGCCCGAGATTACCTCAATTCTCCGTCAGGAAATCGAGTACAAGGGCCTCTCGGTCATCATTCCCCGTCGTGAGTGCATGCAAACATTGCAGCGTCATATAAAACAAAAGAAAGCTGAGGCAAAATCGTAAATAGAAAATCCGTAAATCGAAAATAATCTGATGAAGACAGATATTATTCTTTGTGGAGTAGGAGGACAGGGAATCCTCTCCATTGCAACCATCATAGGCGAAGCCGCCTTGAAAGAGAATCTCTACATCAAGCAGGCCGAGGTACACGGCATGAGCCAGCGCGGAGGCGATGTGCAGTCGAATCTCCGGCTCTCCTCGGAACCCATTCATAGCGACCTGATTCCCCTCGGCGGTGCCGATGTCATCATTTCCATGGAGCCTATGGAAGCTCTGCGCTACCTGCCGTTCCTGAAGAAAGACGGCTGGGTCATCACATCAAGTGCTCCTTTCGTTAATATTCCTAATTATCCTGATATTGAGGTGATTAAGAATGACTTGCAGAAACTTGGCAACGTGATTCTGCTCGACATTGAGCAGCAAGCGAAGGATGCCGGTGTTCCCCGTTCGGCCAACGTCATCCTGCTGGGCGCTGCTCAGAAGGCCTTGGGTATTGAATATGAGAAACTGGAGGATGCCATTCGCCGTGTGTTCGGCCGTAAGGGCGATGCCGTGGTCGATGCCAACATCAAGGCACTGGCCATTGGAAAGCAGGCGCAGAAATAAAACCAGACACTATGATGAACTTTAAGGATTTGGTGCAGCTACGTCGCTCGCACCGTAAGTTTACCGATGAGGAAATCGATTCGGAAGACGTGAAGCTAATTCTCCGTGCGGGTCTCATGTCGCCTACTTCAAAAGGGCAGCGGGCTTGGCAGTTCGTAGTGGTCGACGATAAGACCGACATTGAGAAACTGTCGGATGCCAAGGACTTGGGCGGGCAGTTCCTCAAGGGAGCTCCGTTGTGCATCGTTGTGTTGGGCGACCCCATGCAAAACGACTGTTGGGTTGAGGACGGCTCGATTGCTGCTATCTCCATGCAGTATCAAGCCGAGGAACTGGGGCTTGGCTCTTGCTGGGCTCAGATGCGCGGACGTGGCTTGAGCGATGGCACGAGTGCCGACACCGTGATTCGCGGCATTCTCGACATTCCTGAGAACTATTCTGTGCTTTGCGTCCTCGGCATCGGACATAAGGCCGATGAGCGCAAGCCGCAGAACGAGGATAAGCTGAAGTGGGAAAACGTACATCTCAACAAGTTCTGAGCCCATGCGTGTCGTACTCATTGGCGCGGGGCGGCTTGCCACGAATCTTGCACCGGCATTGGCACATAGCGGCCACTGCATAGCGCAAGTCTACAGTAGGACGATGGCCTCGGCTTCTGTCTTGGCAGAAAGGCACGGATGTGCTGCCTGCAACCGTCTGGAGCAAGTGGTCGATGATGCCGATGTCTATATTCTGGCCGTCAAGGACTCGGTGCTGCCGCAGCTTGTGCCGTCCTTGTGCCAGGGTAGGGTGGGGGCGCTGTTCCTTCATACGGCCGGTTCCATGCCGTTGAGTCTGTTCGAAGGCCATGCCCGTCACTACGGGGTGCTCTATCCTATGCAGACATTCTCAAAAGAAAGGATTGTCGACTTCTCACGCATACCAGTCTTTGTTGAGGCCAGCGACGATGTCGCCCTGCAGCAAGTCACGGAGCTGGCATGCTCGGTGAGTGGCCATGTGCGTCAACTCTCAACAGAACATCGTCGCTATTTGCATCTCGCAGCAGTCTTTGCCTGTAATTTTGCCAACCATTGCTATGCCTTGTCGGCACAGGTGCTGGAACAATGTGGCCTGCCCTTCGACGTGATGCTGCCACTCATCGACGAGACTGCGGCGAAAGTCCATGGCCTGTCGCCACGCGAAGCACAGACAGGACCTGCCGTCCGCTACGATGAGAATGTCATACAGGCCCAAAGCCAGTTGCTTGCCGGCAACCCTATGATGCAGCGTGTCTATGAATTGATGAGCCAAAGCATTCACACTAATTGTTCTGACAATGATTAACTACGATTTAACACGGATACGAGCCGTCATCTTCGATGTAGATGGTGTGCTCAGTGCGGAAACCATCACGCTTTCGACTGAGGGTGAGCCTTTGCGTACGGTCAACATCAAGGACGGCTATGCCATACAGCTGGCAGTAAAGCTGGGCTTGCGCATCGTTATCCTGACGGGAGGCAACACACCCTCTGTGCATCTGCGATATGAACGTCTTGGCGTGGAGGACATCTACATGGGCTGTGCTGTCAAGGTGAAGACCTACGAGGAGTTTCTTCAGAAATACGGCCTGACCGATGCAGAGGTGATGTATATGGGCGACGATATTCCCGATCTGGAAATAATGCGTCGGGTGGGATGCCCCGTATGTCCGAAGGATGCCTGTCCTGAAATCAAGGAGGCAAGCATCTATGTGAGCCATCTTGATGGCGGCTATGGTTGTGGGCGCGATGTCATTGAGCAGACGCTGCGGGCCCAGGGCAAATGGGTTATGAATGCCAAAGCCTTCGGCTGGTAGTGTAGAAATAATCGTTATTGACAATTAAAACTGACCGCTTTGTTAGACAATCTGAAAGAATACCGCATCGTTTTGGCCAGCAACTCGCCTCGAAGACGTGAATTGCTGGGCGGGTTGGGCATCGACTTCGAAGTGAAGGTGCTGCCTGATATAGAGGAGAACTATCCCGACACACTTCCTGTGACCGATATAGCAGAACATATTGCCTGCGAGAAGGCCGATGCCTATCAGGAGCTGATGGCTCCCGACGAGCTGATTATCACTGCCGATACGGTTGTGGTCGTTGGCGGAGAGGTGATGGGCAAGCCCCACGATGCTGCCGACGCACGGCGCATGCTGCAGAAGCTGAGCGGCTGCACCCATCAGGTGATTACAGGCGTTTGCCTGATGACCTTGCGGCAAAGAAGGCATTTCTCGGTGACCACCGATGTCACGTTTAAACAGTTGACACAGGAAGAAATTGACTACTATATCCGTGTCTTTCACCCTTACGACAAGGCGGGGGCCTATGGCATTCAGGAATGGATAGGCTATATTGGCGTAACGGGGCTCGAAGGTAGCTACTTCAACGTTATGGGGCTGCCAGTGCAACGTATCTACACGGAATTACAAATGATGTAGAACGTTTTTAGAATTTTTAGCAAAAAATATGTCCAATACTCTTGGAATATTGCAACTAAATTCGTAACTTTGCACTCGATAACTAGTAATTTTAATCTATATTTATCATTTTCCAAAGTTTTTTTTGGGGAATCTGTCTGTGAGGATCGATTCCCTATTTTTGTTATATAGTTATGGTAAAAAAATAACTTGGGACGATTGATGACTTTCAAAATTGCCTGATTGCTTCTGGGATTCAATCGTCCAAATTATTTTTTTTTATCATCACATATTTAAATTATCTAACTTTCGCAAGCTCCGTAAAGACGGCCTTTCAGGCCGTTTCTACATGGGACTCATAGAATTAAGTTAGCTCGCAATTCAGCATGAATTGCGAGCTAATTAAGCACAAATTACACGACAATTCAGTATGAATTGCGAGCTAATTAAGCATGAATTACACGACAATTCAGCATGAATTGCGAGCTAATTCAAGAAATGCTTACTCTGCGTTCTGCACGGGGGCAGCAGGAGCTTCCTGCTGTGGCTGGCTGGCACCAAATCCGGGGAGGTTGGATGGTGTGGCTGCCGGGGGCTCGATGTTGTCCATGACCGAGCCTGAGCCTGTTGCCGTGGGGGCCACGTAAGCACAGAAAACGCTCACCACGACCATGAAGATGGCAAGCCCCCATGTGGCTTTCTCGATAAAGTCGGTGGTCTTGCGCACACCGCCAATCTGGTTGTAGGAGGCGTAGCTCGATGCGAGACCGCCACCCTTTGACTCTTGAATCAGCACGATGAAAATCATCAGTATTGCTGCAATCACGATAAGAATTACTAATAATGTGTACATTTTTTTGTTACTTTTTATTATTGTTATTTATAATCAGTTTCTCTAAGAATCGGATTTGGTCTGCAAAGTAAGCATTTTTTTTTGGATATTGCAAACTTAATCTGCGAATAATTTCTAAAGCCTTTGAATATCTGCCCTGTTTGATGTAAATTCGGGCTAAAGTCTCGGTAAAATAGCCGTCTTTTTCCTCTGAGTCGGTCGATGGCTCTATTTCGGGTTTCAATGTTGGGTTTTCGTTGAGTACGATTTTCCCCTTGTCTTTTTCTATGAACGAGTCGATGAGGTTCTGCCCTATGAGCATGGGCACTTCTGTTGCCTGTTCTTTCTCTTCCTCGCTCTCGCTTTCCAGCAGGTAGGCCACGTAGTCTACGGCGGCATCGGCTGGTGTCGGTTTGCGCTTGCCTGTCTTTTCGCTACCGTCTTTCTCCTTGGGTATTGTTTCAAGGAAATTGTCGATGAGCGACATGGTGCGGTTCTGCTTGTTGTCCTTGGCCGATGGCTTGTCGTCAAGCTGTTTTTTGTTTACGAGCTGGTAGTGGCCGGCTTCTATCATCTGGAAAAGCACTTTCCTGTCGGTAATGTAGATGGCAGCCCTGCGCAGCTCCTCGTCGAACGAGCTGTCGTGGAGCAGGTAGAGGTTCTGCAGCATGAGCAGGCGGGCCGTCTGGAAGTATGGGTGCAGTGCAAGTATGGAGCGAAGCTCATAGAGCGTCTCTCTGTCTAAGAGGTCGGGATGATTGATGAGTTCTGTCAGTTCCATATTGCCCTTCCTTAGAAATTACCAGTTGGCCACGGTGGCATTGAATATCTGGTCGGTTATGTCCTTGACCATTTGCGTAACGAGCTCTTCTTGCACGGAGTTGAGCGACTGCGATGTCTCATAGGTTGACGAGGCGGTAAATTGCCGTTCGAAGTCTTCACTGTGGTTTGTGTTGTTGGTAAACCTGACGTTGACGGTCATGGAGAGTTCGGTTTGTGCGGAATAGCCTTGGCTCGATACGGCTTTGTTGCGCTGCTCGTAGCGGGTTATCTCCCCGTCGAGCTTGAGGTCGCCGTTGCGTTTCACCTGCATCAGCTTCGTGTGGTTGGCATACTGGTCTTTCAGTTGGTTGTTGAAGATGTTTGCCATGGGTCCCCACACGTAGTTAGAGCGTATGGGAAAGTCGCTGATTTGAATGGTCTTGGTCTTGTCGTAGTTGATGCTGGCTCCGTTGAACTTGTAGCTGACCGAGCAGGAGTGAACCAAGAGAAGCGAGAGCGAGCAGAGGAAGAACAGCACGAAGGTAAGGCCGTACTGCTTCAGTCGCCGATAGAGTGTGCGGTCGCTGATGCCCAGTTCCTGTGCGGCTTTCTTCCTGTTTCCGTTGTTGCGTTCCAGTGCCTTTTCGAGCATCTGCCGGCTCAGGTCGTTCAGGTTCAGGTTCTCTTGTACGGGTGTCACCGAAGGCTCCACGTATTCTTCGGCCTCGGCATCCTCAAAGGCTGGGACGATGGGCTGCAGGGGCGATGGCGACGAAGCGCCTATGATGGTTGTCGGCGCGCTGCCTTTCACGTCTTCTATCTGCTTTTTCAGCTGCCCCATCTCCCGGCGCATGTCGTTGACGTTCCCGCGCAGCTCGAAGAGTATCTTGTAGAGTATTTCGCGCTCGTTCTCAAAGGAGTGGTCGCTGTTTGGGTTGACCACGGCCAGCTGGGTGCTCTCCCTGTCTTGTGGAATGAACTGTGCCAGCACTTCGGGGGTGATGGTACGCTCCTTGCTCAGGATGGAAATCTGTTCGGTGATGTTCTTCAGCTGCCTCACGTTGCCCGGCCATTTGTATCGCATCAGCATCTGCCGCGCCTCGTCGGTAAGTACAATGCGGTCCATTCTGTATTTCTCGGCCATTTGCATGGCGAAGAGCCTGAACAGCAACACAATGTCTTCGCCCCGCTCGCGAAGCGGCGGCATTTGGATGGGTATGGAGTTGAGCCTGTAGTAGAGGTCTTCGCGGAAGCGCCCTTCGCTGATGGCCAGACGAATGTTGACGTTGGTGGCCGCCACGATGCGCACGTCGGTCTTCCGCACTTCAGTTGCTCCTACGGGAATGTACTCGCCTGTTTCCAGCACTCTCAGCAGTCGTGCCTGGGTGGCCAGTGGCAGCTCGCCCACCTCGTCGAGAAAGAGCGTTCCCTTGTTGGCCACGCCAAAATAGCCGGGCGAGTCGTTGACAGCCCCTGTGAACGAGCCTTTCACATGACCGAAGAGTTCTGAGTCGATGGTGCCTTCGGGAATAGAGCCGCAATTGATGGCAAAATACTTCTCGCGCCGACGGGGAGAATTGTCGTGGATGATGCGGGGGACGATTTCCTTGCCCACGCCGCTCTCGCCCACGATGAGTACGCTCAAATCGGTGGGAGCCACCTGCAATGCCACGTCGAGCACATGGTTCAACGCCTCGCAGTTTCCCACGATGTTATACCGTTGCTTGATGCCTTGCAGCTCTTTTTTTCTCTCTTGACTTTCCATTTGGCTGACAAAATTACACATTTTTTTTGATATGGCTGCAATTTTGGCATGAAAAAGTGTTTTTTTATGCTTTTTTACTATCCTCTCGTCAATGAAACGCTCAGAATCTCTCCGAAACAAGGCTGCTATCTTGTCCCATTGTTTCTCAGGATGAAAGGTTCCAACACACGCATTGGCGTGGCTCTGATGCAGAACCACGCCAACTTGCGTCGATGCTTGTTTGGATTGCGTTTACAAGGGATAGTCCTCAAAGGCGTAAAGGACGGTAGAGAGGTAGCGCTCACCCGTATCGGGCAGCAGCACCACAATCTTCTTGCCTTTGTTCTCAGGACGCTTGGCCACCTGGATGGCGGCAAAGAGGGCTGCGCCTGCGCTGATACCCACCAGCAGACCTTCCGACTGGGCTATCTCACGACCAGTGCGGATGGCATCATCGTTCTCTACGTCGAACACCTCGTCAATCACGTCGGCGTCATAGGTCTTGGGCACGAAGCCGGCACCGATGCCCTGAATCTTGTGGGGACCGCTCTGTCCGCCGTTCAGCACGGGACTCGACTTCGGCTCAACAGCGATGATCTTCACGTTGGGGTTCTGCTCCTTCAGATACTTGCCTGCACCTGAGATGGTGCCGCCGGTGCCTACGCCGCCGATAAAGATGTCCACCTTGCCGTCGGTGTCGCGCCAGATCTCAGGCCCCGTGGTGGCATAGTGCTTGGCAGGGTTGGCAGGGTTCTCGAACTGCTGCAGGATGACGGCACCAGGGATGCTGTCGCGCAGCTCCTCGGCGGCGCGGATGGCACCTGGCATGCCGTCCTTTCCAGAGGTGAGGCGCACTTCGGCACCGTATGCCTTGACGAGGTTACGACGTTCCACGCTCATGGTTTCGGGCATGGTAAGGATAAGATGATAGCCCTTGACGGCGCTCACCAGTGCCAGTCCTACGCCCGTGTTGCCGCTCGTTGGCTCGATGATGGTGGCACCGGGCTTCAGGATGCCCTTCTGTTCGGCGTCCTCGATCATCGCCAGTGCAATGCGGTCCTTCACGCTGCCGCCGGGGTTGAAAAACTCTACTTTGGCAATGACTGGGGTTTCCAGACCCTTTGCCTGTGAATACTTGTTGAGCTCTAAGAGTGGGGTGTTGCCGACGAGCTCGGTCAGCTGCTTTGCAATCTTTGTCATAATCTTATCCTTTTGTTGTTAATAATATATGTCCTTTTGTCCTTCTGTCTAAAAAAACACGTCCTTGTGTCCTTTCGACGGTGCAAAGTTACGGCGATTTTCTCGTCCCCACAATCCCATTCGTATGTTATTTTGTATACCAAACGTTTGGTATGTCTATATCATTTGCATATTTACCGTGTTTACAGGTCACACTTATAGCCTATGGTCAGCATCAGGCAGCTGTTATGAATGCTGCCGGGCGTGCGCCATCCGTTGCTGAACATGTCGCCCTTGTTCATCTTCGTTAGGCCCAGATGGTAGCGCAGTTCAAGGAACCAAAGGTCGCCGTCGCTGTCCTCGTAGAATTGCCAGTTCAGGGCCACGGGTGCTGAGAGGCTAACGGTCTTGAATTGGTCTCTGTAGTTGATGTCGTCCATCCGCGCCGAGAGTATGAAGTCGGGCTGGATGCCGGCCTTCAGCGTGACGGGGCCTACCGTGAAGTTGGCTATCAGCGGCACACTGAGGATGTCCATGTTCATGGTCCGGCCGGTGATGTCGTATTTCACGCCCTGATAGGTGTTGGTCAGTCCGAGCGACGGGGCGAACCAGTCGGTCACGTTGTAGCCTATCTCGCCGTTTGCGACAATGCCGAAGCGGCCTTTGGCGTCCTCGATGTCGCCCACAAAGGTAGACCATCCTGCACCCATCCAAGCCGATGCGAACCACTCGCCCTCTTTTGTCTGGGCATTCACGTTCACTGCGCCGCAAATTGTGAGGATGGCGACCATCATCCAATGTTTCATTTGTCTCATTTGTCGTTTGTGTGTCTTAGTCACTTGATTTGAATAAATGTTGAACGGGACAAGACGACATCGTAGGTCTTGTCCAAATCGTAGAAGTAGATGCTGCCTTCCAGTGAGGACGACGGCTCGTCTGTGATGGTGAGCCGGAAGAACTTCTGCCCGTTGCTGTCGGTGCCCTCGATGGTCTTGGCGCTTGCATCGAGGGTGAACGTGCCTGTCTTGATGATCTCTGTCGACTCGTCGGCGATGTCGTCCTTGTAGAAGAACCGGTGGGCCTCAAACTGCCGGCCGTCGGCACGGAGGTTCATCTCGTAGTAGAAGTAATATTCCGGGGTCTCTTTGAGGCTTGGGTCGCCGGAATAAATCCATTCCCCGTTCACCTTCACGCTGTATAGGCTCCAACCGTTGTTCATCATGTTGCGCATCATCCAGGTGTCCCAGTCCTCACCCTCTTCGGGGCTTGAACAACTAACGACGCTCACGGCCATCAGGCAGATGGTCATGAGCATCGTTGCTATAAGAGATAGTTTTTTCATTTTGTGTTTCGTTATGATTAATTACATGCCGAATATGCCTGCCAGTTCAGCAAGTATCTGCGGATTGGAGGCTACGTTGGTGATGAGGTTGCCCAGTCCGTCGAGCAGTTCAACGAGGTCTTGGTCGGTCTTGTACTCATCGTCCTGCATATACATGAGCGTGGCAGTGGTGAGCAGGAAGACGGGTACGCCGTTCTCGCAATGGTTGCCGAAGTCACGGAAGTCGGTGGTCAGCTTGTTGCAGCCCTTGCTCTTGAGATAGTTGGCCATCTGCTCGCTGACGTGCCAGTCCATGTAGAGGTCGTTCACGCTGTGCATCACGTAGTAGGCGGTCTCGGTGTCAGGCTGCCAGGTGGCGCTTTTGCCGCAGAGCGATACTTCGGCAAACTTGTCGCACATCGTCTTGCCAATGCCCTTCGTCCAGTCGCGGGCGGCAGGCGTCAGTATCTCGCTCACCTTCTTGTCCCGGCCTATCCGCTCGTTGATTTCGTCTGTGATGTACTGCTTGGAGAGAATCCAGTCGGAGATATGGTCGCAGAGGGGCGGCAGGAAGATGTCCTTGTAGTCGAGGCCGAGATTGTAAGTCTCATTGAAGCTCACCATGATGAGGGGCATGGAGCACACGTAGCCGGTGAAGTCGGTCGTGACATAGTTTTGATAGACCGTGTTGATGTCGTAGGGCGACGCGCCGATGCCGGTGAAGGCAATGTGGATGTCGGGGCGGTGCTCAGCAATGTACTTCTGGAAGCCCATGGCGAGCATGCCGCCGCTGCTGTAGCCCAGGCTGTTGATGGGCAGACCGTTTACCTTGTAGCCTTTTTCTTTCAGAATCTCCATGGCAGCGTCGTAGCAGTCGAGCTGTGCCACGGCCTGTATTTCGTGGCAGCAGTAGGCTTGGGGCTTGTCCTTGGTGAGCGTCCAGCCGTAGCTGTCGCTGCTGATGAGGATGACGTTGAAGTCCTCGTTCATATAGATGCCTATATCATTGTAGCCTTTGTCGAAGAGCTGTTCGTCTTGCTGGGCATGTGTCCACTGGTGGAAGATAATCAGCTGGTTGGGTTCTTCTGTTTTATTGAAGATGTGGCGCGGCATGTTGATGGTGCCGGTCAGGCGTACGGGTGTCTTCAGGTCGGGGCCTACGCTGGTATATTCAAACTGAATCTGGTTCATTTCGGCACGGAACATGTTGCCCATGACGCCGTCGAGGGCCACCAACTGACGGTCGTCGTTCAGGATCTTCCAGTTGAGGCTGTACAAGCGCTTTGCCGTACCGGGCACAGCACTGTTGTTGGCGGGCGTCGAGGTGCTGTCATCGTCGCTGCTACACGAGGTCAGCACTGTCTGGCCGCAAAGTGAGAGGATGACAGCCGTCATCAAAAGTCTGATTTGTTTCATTTGTCTATACTTTTGTTGTCTTTATAATAATTGTTCGCGAGGGGCGTGATGGTTACCACTTGCCTCCCTCCGTCTCTTGATAGCCGGCAGTCCATTTGTTTTTATACAGGTCGTCAACCCAGTCGGAATAATACCACGCGAAGAACGCTGTGCCTACACTTTCGTGGGTGCTGGTATTCGTGTTGTTACGCTCAAAACGACAAGTGCGTTCGGCCACCCCCCATTTATCCAAGAGCGACTGCATGTTGTCGTAGGGTACCACATTGTCCTTCACGGCGTGGAAGAAGGTAAACTTTGAACCCGTAGGTGGTGTCCAGATGCTGTTGTCGTCCTTGTACCACAGGGCGTTCTTCTTCAGACAGTGCTCCAGAGTCTGGAGTTTCTTGGCCATCGTGGCATCGGAGGGTACGGTGCCGTTGAGGAAATAATAATAGGTGTCATCGTTGAGCACACCCTTGGCATGGGGCTTTTCTGCCCACTCATGTCCAGTTGGATATTTGGGAACTGCTTGTCCGAAGATAATCATGTCCAGATCAAATGTTGTTTTGTCTTTTCTGGCCATCGCCTCGAAGATGCCCGAATTGGCGACGAGCGGTGTGCAGAAGTCGCTGGGCTGTATGCCGGCGGCAATCATCTCGGGGTCGGTCTTGCACAGGCCGTTGAGCATCAGCAACGGGGCGCAGGGCATCTCCAAGTAGTCCATCTCGCAGTAGCGCTTCAGCGTGGCATACGGGTCGTAGGGACCATCGCCGCAGACGGCTCCCGACCAGCGTGGCACCACCCAGTGCATCTCGGGGTGGTCGAGCCAGTAGCGGTAGGATGCAGCCGAGATGGCACCGCCCTGCGAGTAGCCCACCGACACCACGCTCCAGTCGTCGTGCAGATGGTGGCCGGTGTTGGTGTTGAACCAGGCCTGTCCCCAGCAGACGGCATCGACGCACTGCTTGGCCTGTACCTCGCGGTTCAGATAGGGGTGAACCCTGTCTTTTGTGCTGCCATAGCCCTCATAGTCGGGGATAATCACCAGACAGTCGATGCCTATCAACCCATTATACGTTGCCCATTTATTGACTACCAAGCCAATATCTGTGGCCAGCTTGGATACACTCCATCTGGTCCAGTCGCTGGGGCGCTGGGCATCGTCGGTAATCGTGAAGTGGTCCAGCAGAAGCACGTGGTTGGGGTTTGATACCACTCCAAATCGCTTCGGATATGCCAGCAATGTGGACATGTTGATGGTTGAGCCGTCGTAGGATGTAGTCTGGACGTTGATGACATCATAAGAGAAGGTGAATAAGGCCTTGGTAGTGAGTGTACTAATGAGAGTGCCGAAGAAATTGCCTCCCTCAGCGTTTTGGAGGGAATCTACGATATAGTCCATCTGTGCTATCTGCTGCTGGAGGAATTCTATCTCCGCCTCGTCGGCATTGCCCGACTGGGCTGTCTGCAGGGCTTCCTGGTAAAGGTCGTACATATTGATGGTACCGGAATCCACCACTTCTATGTTCCTCGCCCTCTCCTCGATATTGGCGTAGGGGTCATCGGTGGCGTTCGTGTTGTTGTCGTCATCGTCCGATGAACAGGCGGTGAACATCACGGTCATGAGGCTGCTTGTCAGGATGGCAGCCAGCATCCATAGGAATTTCTTCTTTTTCATCTTGTGAATGTTTAAATTTAGTAGTTGATGTTTGTATGTTCTCTTATTTCTCAGTTGCTGCTTGTGTAATCTGTTAATTCTCTGTTGTAATAAACTCCTTCGGACTGGTGGCGTAGAGGTTGCCGAAGTGGGCGGCGTTGACAATCTTCACATGCGAACCGATGGTGTTTCGGGTGCAGTAGAGGTAGAGGTCACGGTAGGTGGTCGTGGGGTCGGCTGTGAGACAGTTCACGACGTTGCGGGTGAAGCGATCGCACATCCACGTGCCCCAGCGGCCCATCGATGGGTTCCAGTTCTCGGCCCACGACTGCTCACTGCCGCTTGCACCGCTGATGGCGAGAACGCCGGGGATGCCCTCCACGCGGCGGATGACGTTCTCGCTGAAGCACGGCTCAGTGATGATGAACATCTTGCGGTATCGGCCTTCAGCCTGCATCCGGCTCACGGTCTCATGCATCAGGTCGGCAGTAAAACCCTGCCCGGCGGCGTTGTTGCGCCACACCAGTTCGTCGGCTCCACCGGCAGCCTTGCTGCGACCGTGGCCGCTCCAGTAGAGTAATATATTGGTCCCCCCTATGGCCCCCGAAGTGTTGGCCCCCCCTACTGCCCCCAAGGGGGCTTCTATAGTTTTGCTGCCAGAGGGAGAGACTATTGTTGCCCCCTCGGGGGCTGAAAGGGGGGCTTTAGGGGCTTCGGGGTCTTTTCCCAACAGTATATTGCTGATGTCGGCGGGTGTCAGGTCGGCTGCATCGTAATCCACGACGGCCGCGGGATAGCCTTTGGCTGAATCGGTGCCGCCTAAGAGGTCGGGGCCGAACGCGCTGCTGCGGATGATGCCTGGCTCGGGGTTGTCCGGATTGGAGGCCAGGGCACGGTCGATGATGAGGATGATGTGGTCGTCGTCCATTCCGCCGTGACGCAGCATCTGATAGACGCTGAGCACGTCGGCCTGATGGCGGTAGTTGGTCAGCCCGTCGGACCCCTGCACGAGCACGGCGTAGCAGTCGGAGAGCGGGGCGTACTGCGGGACGGTGCTTTCAGTGGCCATCTCGCCGAACGCCTCGAGGGCTGCCCTCTCGTCGTAGAAGTACTTCCAGGCGGCGTTGGCATTAGACACATTGTCGCTGCCCACGTCGCCGAAGTAACTGCGGTGTACGACGTGCCCGTCGAGTATCTGCCAGTGCAGGTAGGTAGTGCTGGTGGCAGTGGTGTAGGTCTCCAGGTCGAAGCGGATGGCACCCGAGGCCCCGCGGAACGTGAATTGCTCGCTGCGGCGGTCCTCGATAGCCTTGAGATACTGCGCCATGGGGGTGGGTGACCAGGCCGTGAGCGTCGCGTTTTCATTGAATACGCTGGTGAGGTAAATGATGGAGGCAATAATACTCTCGTTGCGGCTCATGTACGCTTCGAGGTTGTTGTACACGGTATAGCAGGCGGCAAACGCGGAAAGCATCAGTGCGTCGTAGAACTTGCACTCGGCAAAGGTGGGGCTTTCAGCGAACTTCGCACGGTAGCTAGTCTCAAAGCCCGTGGTGGGATCGGCGTAGGGCGAAAAGCCCTGATAGCCCTGTAGCAGGGATGCACCGCGCTCGCCGAGGGCATCGGTGATGTCGTCGCTGATGTCGTTGAAGGCGAAGTAGGTCTGCATCGTGTTGGCGAATGTCTGCCACTGCTCGTCGTTGGCCGGGTCGTCAGGGTCGGTGGAGGGCAGGATGAGGCGAAAGGTCTCGTCGGCCGTGAACCACTGTCGGCGTAGACGGGCCACATCGTATAGCTGCTGTGCCGACTCCACCACGCAGAAGGTGGCGGTAGCACCCGCGCCGGCGGTCTTGCTTATCTCGTCCATGTGGTTCTTCAGCCTCCTGGTCAGGTCGTCGGTGCTAGCATATTGCTCGTTGCGCAGCAGGGTGATGCCGTTGTTCTCGGCGTAGAAAGGCGCCCAGTAGTTGAAGGTCTGGCCATAGACGCCGTCGGGGGCGAAGACGGCGGCCTCGGCTCTCATGATTTCGCCGTAATACTGTACCTCGGTAGCGTAGCCGCTCATGAGCACGTCGGTGAGCGACACGTCGGTCTCGGTGAGCGCCCAGAGGAAGGGCTTTTTGTTGAACTGTATAGCGCTGCCTGCATTCGAGACGGCGTAGCGGCGAATAACCTCCTCGCTGGTAGCCGTCGGTGCGATGAGGGGCTTGAGCGAAGGCTGGCAGGCGGCAGCGAAGGTGGCCACATGATCGTTAGCGAAGGGACCTATGATGGCGGTCAGCGTCGTGTCGGTAGCCAGTCGGCTGCTCAGGGCGGTCATATCCTCGGTCTGCTCGTCGTACCAATCGATTTTCAACGTCACAGCCAGTGTGTCATTGAGTTGCGCCTCGCGGAAGTTATCGAGGAACCACTGCGCCGTGCGCTCCAACCGCGCCTTCGTGGTGGCATTGCTCAGTGGCGCCACCACAGCCACCGTGCGCTCCACCCAGTGCCGCTGCGGCTGATAGACGATGGTGTCGTCCGCCTGCTTACATGAAGTGAAGCACATTGTCAGCAACATCAGGATGGCGGAAGCAGACCTCTTGCTTCCTACAGTAGACTTCTTGCTACTCATACTCGGCCTCCTTCCTGATGGCTTCCTCGCGAATGGCCTTCCACTTCTCATCGGGCAGCAGTTCATCGAAAGCCTCTTGCATAGTTGCACCGTATGGATGAAGGATGACATCCGTGTAGCCGTCGGCCATGCCTAACGACTGGTGCTTCGGCATCCCCTCACCCGAGAACCAGCTGCCGATTGTGCGGATGACAGCACTGTCAACGTGCTTCACCACCGAGTAATGGCAGCGGGCTGATGTCTTCCTGCTGTCGATGCCTACATACAGGTAGCCGCCTATCAGCTCTGTCAGGCGGTAGAACGTGTTGGCTGCGCCGCCGCAGATGGGCATGAGCAGGCGGTTAGAGGATGCAAAGTCCTCCTCTGGCTCTGCCATGATGCGCAGGGCGGTGGAGTCTGTCACGCTGAAACCGTCGCCATTCTCTTTGGCAATATAGCTAATGACGAGTACTTTCTCGGCGGGAGAACCGCCGAGAAAGTGGTCGGTATGGAAACCGTCGGAGAAACCCTGCATGGCCTCAACTACGGTTTCGTTCTTGGGGTTGGCCCCCAAGAGCAGCACGTCGCCCGCCACGACGGGCGCAATGGCTCCGGCGGCGTACATCGCCCCGTAGTAGGGCATATAGAGCGTGGAACCCTTGCCGCCGAGCGACGTGCGGGTCTCTAAGTAGAGCAGGTCGGCGCGGGGGTTGGCCTCCAGACGCTGGCAGTTCTGGCGCACCTCCTCGTCGTAGAGTGTGCTGGCGACGATGAGCAGACGGCGCACTGTGTCCGTGGCGGCGCTCATCTCAGCGATAGTCTGTTCTAAGAAGATGCGTCCGCCGTCGCCAGTAATGGGCGAGATGTGGAGCGTACGCAGCCCCATCATGGTGGCCGCCTCCTCTACACCTTGATAGACAAGGTCGCTGTACGACTGGTCGCCAATGCCGTCGGGCGCATAGAGCACCGTGACAAGCGGTGCCCCGCTGGCCAGGTCGTTCGGGTCAGGCTCGTAGATGGTGTTGCCGTCCTTCGTACAGGCCGCAAGCAACAATGCTGACAGGGATGCCAAGAGTAGCCTCTTCATACGTTTGTTATAGTCTATGTGGACATCTTTTTTGGCTTCTTCTATATGACTAATTTTTTTCATCGCTTTACAGTAGTAGGTCACGTTTACCAGCGTGACATCTGCCTTCAAAGTCACGTTTGGAAGCGTGACCTACTACTTGGACGCTACAAATTTATATAAAATTTCTGAGATTATAAGCCAGTCGAGATAAAAACTTACACAAATTGCCCCGAAAAGTTAGAAATCAAGGCT